>CAYVQA010000020.1:0-20084 GCA_964453965.1 uncultured Staphylococcaceae bacterium | reverse complement strand
ATCAAATCCTTATAATGTTGGAATTGATGCTGCAATATTAATGAATCCTGAAACTTGGGTTGCAACGGGACATGTTGGCGGTTTTAGTGATCCATTAATTGATTGCAAAAAATGTGGAACAAGACATCGTGCTGATAAACTAATTGAAGATTTCACAAACGGTGAAATTACTGGCGATGGCTGGACTAATGAGGCATTAAGTGATTATTTAGTCGAACATAAAGTACCATGCCCTAATTGTGGTGAATCTAATTTTACAAGTATTCGTAAGTTTAATTTGATGTTTAAAACTACTCAAGGCGTAATTGAAGATGCTAAAAATACAGTTTATTTACGACCAGAAACCGCACAAGGAATTTTTGTTAATTTTAAAAATGTTCAAAGAACATCAAGAAAAAAAGTTCCTTTTGGAATTGGACAAGTTGGTAAAAGTTTCCGTAATGAAATAACACCAGGAAACTTTATCTTCCGTACACGAGAATTTGAACAAATGGAATTAGAGTTTTTCTGTAAACCAGATACTGATTTAGAATGGTTTGCTTATTGGAAACAATTTTGTTTAGACTTTGTTGAAAAACTAGGGCTTTCTAAAGAACGCTTACGCTATCGCGATCATGATAAAGAAGAATTAGCTTTCTATTCTAAAGCTACAACAGATATTGAATTTAAGTTTTTCTTTGGTTGGGGGGAACTTTTAGGTGTTGCGGATCGAACTGATTATGATTTGAAACGTCATCAAGAACATTCAAAAGTTAATCTTGAATATTTAGACCCTGAAACGAATCAAAAATATATCCCATATGTTATTGAGCCTAGTATGGGCGTTGAAAGATTACTACTTGCAGTATTAACAAGTGCCTATGAAGAAGAAGAATTAGAAGGTGGAGACACAAGAGAAGTTTTACATTTGCAACCTAGTCTTGCACCGGTGAAAATCGCGATATTACCACTTGTTAATAAATTAAGTGATAAAGCAACAGAAATTTATCAACATCTTGTTAAAAAATATGTTTGTGAATTCGATACAAGTGGTAAAATTGGAAAAAGATATCGTCGTCAAGACGCAATAGGTACACCATATTGTGTAACTGTTGATTTTGATACATTAGAAAACAATACTGTTACTATTAGAATGCGCGATTCAATGGAACAAATTCGCTTGTCCGTTGATGAATTAGATCAATATTTTGCCGAAAAATTTTAATTAATATTTTATATAATAAGGAAGGAGATATAATGAACACAGTTGAATTATCAAATCAAGTAGTTGAACAAGCTGATATTGTTGAAATTGTTAGTGAAGTTGTATCTCTTGTTCCTAAAGGAAATAATTTTTTAGGTTTATGTCCGTTTCATGCGGATAATCATCCGTCAATGTCGGTTTCTCGAAGTAAAAAAATTTTCAAATGTTTTTCTTGTAATGCGGCAGGAAATGTTATTAGTTTTTATTCAAAATATAATAATTTAACCTATGGACAAGCCACAGTTGCTCTTGCAAAAAAATTAGGCATCAAAGTTGATGAAAACCTAACAAGAGATTCAGAAAATAAAGCAAGACTTTATAGAGTAATGGCTGAAGCAAACAATTTTTATCGATTTTATCTTCATAATTCTTTAGAATCTAAAGACGCATTTACATATTTAAATAATCGTTTTATCAATAAAGAAATCATTGATGAATTTGAAATTGGTCTTGCACCAAGCGCACAAAATGATTTACATTTAGCATTAAAACAACAAAACATCAATGATGTTGATCAAATAGAACTTGGACTGATTAGTGAAAATAAAAACGTTATTTATGATATTTTCCGTCAAAGAATAATTTTTCCAATTCATAATCATTTAGGAAATGTTGTTGGTTTTAGTGGAAGAATTTACCAAAAAAATACTAAAGAACAAGCAAAATATGTTAATTCGAAAGAGACTACAATTTTTCATAAAGGAAACATTCTTTATAATTTTCATAAAGCATCAAAAATAGCACGAATTTTAGATTGCTTTTATTTATTTGAAGGATTTATGGATGTCATCGCCGCATATAAAGCAGATATTAAAAATGCCATTGCGACAATGGGAACGGCGCTTACTAATGAACATGTAAAAGCGATACTTGCGATTACAAACAATGTAATATTGTGTTTCGATGGCGATGCTGCGGGAATTAAAGCGTTAATTCGCTCTGTTTCTATTTTTTCTAGTTTCGGAGTTATTCCCAAAGCGATTATTTTACCTAACGATTTAGATCCAGATGAATATTTTAATAAGTACGGTAAAGAAACTTTAAAAAATGAATTAACTAATAATGCTAAAAATGCTTATGATGTCTTATATAATCATTATTTTAGAGATTTAAATAAAAATGATATTAATTCAATTGAAACTTTCAAAGCAAAAATTTTTGATTTTTTAACAAGTATCAAACAAAAAACTTTAATTGATTTTTATTTAAAAAAATTAGCGAATGATTTAACGATAGATCAGTCTTTAATTGAAGATGATTTTCAAAAATTCAATGTTTCAAGTAGAATTAATACAAATTTTCAAGATAAAAATGTCACATACGTTAAACCCCAAATTACTGAAACTACAAAACAAGGAATCGTATCTTTAAAATATGTTAATGCTTTTAAACAAATTATTGCATGCTTGTTGAAGAGTTCTTCGTTCTTAAGAATTTATCAAGAAGAAATGGGACAATATGCAAGTTATTCAAGCGTTAAAGAATTATCGATATATAATGGCATTATTAATGAGATTACTTATTATTATATGAAACTTGATGCTTTAGAAGGCAATTATGTTTATATTTCAAAAGCCATCTTAAAGAATTTATTTCCAGAAGATTCAAATGAATATCGGATTTGTAATGAAATAATGTTGAATAATGTTGCTTATGATGCAAAAAATAATATGCGTGATAAATCAAATGACGATTCAATATCTGATCGTACATATGATGGACCCGCTTTAGTAGCCAATTGTCGGTTGATAAAAAAATATATAATGGAAACAAAAGATAAAATTTCAGAAAATTCTTCTGATTTAAGTGATGTAGAAATCGCAAAATTGAAATTAGATAATCTTAAAAAAAGAAAAAATATAAAATAAAGAAAGAGAGGACAATAAAATGGATGAATTACAAGCAAAACCAGAATTAGACCAATTACGGGAATATGCTAAGAAAAATGATTACCTACCATTGTCAAAAATTATCGAAGTCTTTCATGATCCTTCTGAAGAAGACTTAGATGAGATTGTAAGAATTTTAGAAAATGAGGATATTGAAATTACTCGTGATAGTGATGAGGCTTCTCTTGAAAATGATTTAATGATTGATAAAATGGATGATGATTTAGAAGGCTTTATCGATGAAGATGATGACCTAGATGATTTATCCGAAATTGACGAAGAATTAGAAGAATTAACAGCTGTCGTTGAAAGTGAAATTAAAGTTTCAGATTTTGATGATTTTATTACTCAAAACCATCAAGCAGATGATCCTGTTAAAATGTATTTGCGCGATATTGGACAAATTGAATTACTTAATAGTAATCAAGAATTAGAATTTGCACGTACAGTTCAAGAAGGAATTGCTTCAAAAGAAAAAATCGATCAATTTCAAAAACTTGGACGAACAATTTCCAGTGAAGAAATGGAATTATTAAATGAAAGAATTCAAAGAGGCGAAGAAGCTAGAAATATTTTAATTGAATCAAATCTTCGTTTAGTTGTTTCAATCGCAAAACGTTATCTAGGAAGAGGATTACCTTTACTTGATTTAATTCAAGAAGGAAATATGGGCTTAATGAAAGCTGTTTATAAATTCGATCCTACGAAGGGTTTTAAATTTTCAACTTATGCGACTTGGTGGATTCGTCAATCAATTACAAGAGCAATTGCGGACCAAGGAAGAACAATAAGAGTTCCTGTTCATATGGTTGAAACAATCAATAAACTTAGTCGTACAACTAGAAGATTAACTCAAGAAAAACGTCGCGAACCAACTTTAGAAGAGATTGCTGCGGAAATGAAAATATCTGTTGAAAAAGTTCAACAAATTCAAAAAATTGCACTTGAACCAATTTCAATTGATTCAACTGTAGGTGAAGAAGATGATACTAATCTAGGTGATTTTATTGCTGATACAGAAACATTGAATCCATTAGAATATGCACAAAGTCAAGCATATCGTGAAGAAATTGATGCAGTTTTGCAAACATTAACACCAAGAGAGGAAAAAGTTATTCGCTTACGAAATGGATTAGATGATAATCGTCCAAGAACACTTGAAGAAGTTGGCAGAGAGTTTGGTGTTACTCGTGAAAGAATTCGACAAATTGAATGTAAAGCCCTTAGACGTTTGCGTCATCCAACCCGTTTAAAGAGATTACAACAACATCGTGTTGTAAAATAAAAAGAGGGTATCATAGATACAAAGGGTATCGACGATACCCTTTTAAAATAGAGGTTTTTATGAATAATTTACGTTTACAAACGATTGCAAACTATATTGAATCAGATGATTACCTTGCAGATATAGGTTGTGATCATGGTTATTTAGGAATTATTGCTTTAAATAAAGGTGTGAAAAATATCCAGTTGATTGATAATAAACAAGGGCCTTTAGATAGCGCAATGCGCAATTTAAAAAAATATCAATTAAATGATAATAATGTAATTTTTACTTTATCATCTGGTCTTGACAAGTTATCTGAAAATGTAAGTACAGTTGTTATGGCTGGCATGGGTGGATATTTAATTATTAAATTGCTTGAAGAAAATCTAATTAAAGCAAAAAAATTAAATAAAATTATAATTCAAGCAAATAGCGAAATAAGTAATGTTCGCAAATTCTTAGATGATAACAAATTCAAGATAATTAGCGAATCAATTGTTTGCGATAAGCATAAATTTTATGAAATTATCGTTTGTAAATATGATAATGAGTATGAAAACCATTTGAGCGAGGATGAAATTTTTTTTGGTCCATTCTTATTAATCGATTGTTCAGAAACGTTTTTAAACAAGTGGAAAGAGTACGTTATAAAGTTAGAAAATATAAAAAAAGTTCAAAATAAAGACATTATTTCGATAGATAATAAAATTAATTACATTAAAAATCGATTAAAAATTTAGATGATTATTTCCACTTTAATAGGAAAAAACGGCTAAAAAAAGAACTATAGAAAATTCTATAGTTCCTTTTTATTTTAAATAAAATTATTCTTCGACAATTGCATCTACTGGACAATTTTCTTGGCATAAACCGCAATCGATACATTCATCTGCATTGATAACATAGATGTCACCTTCAGCAATGCATTCAACTGGGCAATTAGCAGCACATGTACCACAAGCGATACAAGCATCAGTAATTTTTCTTGGCATAGCAAACCTCCATTTTTAATGATTATGTTTATTATATAAGAATCAGAAAAATATTGCAAGATTATTGATAAAAAATTTTTTCAAAAATGTTATTATACTTGATTTTAAAAAGAAAATTTGTTATAATTAGAACATCGATTCAAAAAGGAGAAGAAATATGGTAAATCTACATTGGGCAATTTTGGTTGTTATTATTGTTGGTTGTTTATTAGTTGGCTTAGTTGCGGGATTCTTTATCACTCGTGCTATTTTCCAAAAACAATTGAAAGATAATCCACCAATTAATCGAAATATGATTAGAGCTATGTTTTTGCAAATGGGCCGTAAACCATCTGAAAAAGACATCAATCGTGTTATGGATTCAATGAATCAATATAAATAAAAATGATGGCTATTTTCCATCATTTTTTTTACTATTTATAATTTTATTTTCAGTTTTATTAATTAACCTTTTAATATTTGGAATATGCCTAATAAATAATAATAGCCATGCTAAAGTGGAAATTATTAAATATATGATCGAATCAAAATTAGTTTTAACAACGATATTGATAATTGCAGATATTAATAATACAGTAACTGAAGTAAGCGAAGAAATGGACACGATTTTTGTAATTAGAACGACGATTATAAATGTTATAAAGGCAGGCATTGCAAGAAGTGGATTATAACATAACATAATTCCTGCTGTTGAAGCAACTCCTTTTCCACCTCTAAATTTTGTAAAAATTGGAAACGTGTGACCAAATACTGAAACGGCTCCATAAATTAAAGGGTGAAAACATAACTCTTTTAAATTAAATAAATTTGAATTGATAATCAAAACTAAAGCTCCAGCTTTAAGTGCATCAAGCAAGAAAACTAAAAACCCCCATTTATATCCTAATACTCTAAAAGTATTGGTTGCACCCATATTTTTACTACCATATTCGCGTATGTCGATTCCTCTAGCTAATTTTCCGATGATTAATGCGTTAGGAATACTTCCTAAAAAATAGGAAATAATTATTAATAAAATTGCAATTGGATAATTCATATGTTCCTCCGAAATACGCTTTAAATTATACTTAAAAAACAATAAAATGCAACTAAAATGATTAAAAAACAGAAAAAAATGCATATTTTGACATTTTTTATAAATAAATTTGTTATTTCTTAAAAATCATTTTTTTTGAAAAAATTTTAAAAGTGTGATATAATAAGAAAAGAATGTGTGACAAATTAAAAATATTTAAGATTGGAGGACTAAAATATGGCTACAAAAGTTGATAATTATGGCGATGATGCGATACAGGTCTTAGAGGGATTGGAAGCTGTTCGCAAACGACCAGGTATGTATATTGGGTCGACTGATACTAGAGGTCTACATCACTTAGTTTGGGAAATTGTTGACAACTCAATTGATGAAGCTTTAGCAGGATATTGTAAAAACATTACTGTAAAAGTATTTCCAGATAATTCCGTCGAAGTAGCTGACGATGGTCGGGGAATTCCAATTGGGATGCATAAAACAGGCAGGCCAACTCCAGAAGTAGTATTTAATGTACTTCATGCCGGTGGTAAATTTGATGATAAAGGTGGATATAAGGTATCAGGTGGTTTACATGGTGTTGGTTCAAGCGTTGTTAATGCTTTAAGTGAATGGTTTGAGGTAACAATTCACCGTGATGGAAAAATATTTTATCAAAAATATTTAAATGGTGGTAAAAAAATTCAAAAACCTCAAAATTTAGGTAGTACAAAACGCCATGGGACAATTATTCATTTTAAACCTGAATCAAAAATTTTCTCATCGACAATTTATGATTATAAAACATTATCAAATCATTTAAAAGAATCGGCTTTTTTAATTAAAGGATTAAAAATCGAATTACAGGATTTACGTGGAGCAAATCCTAAAGTTGAACAATTCCACTATGAAAATGGAATTATTGAATATGTTAAAAGTTTGACTACTGGAAAAACACCAATAAATGACCCTACTTTCTTTAAAGGAGAAGCTGCTGGAATTCAAATTGAAGCTTCAATTCAATATTGTCAAAAGAGTTATTCTGAAACAGTTTTATCTTTTGTTAATAATATTCGAACAAGAGATGGTGGTACTCATGAAGTTGGTTTTAGAACAGCGATTACAAAAGCGGTAAATGATCATGCGCGTTTAATCGGGTTACTTAAAGAAAAAGATGAAAACTTAGAAGGTGCAGATATTCGTGAAGGTTTAACAGCAATTCTTTCAATTAGAGTGCCAGAAACACTTTTACAATTTGAAGGGCAAACAAAAGGAAAACTTGGAACGGCTGAAGCAAGAACGGCAGTTGAAAGTATCATAACAGAACAAATGAAATTTTTCCTTGCGGAAAAAGGTGAAATTGCGCAAATTATCATTAATAATGCCTTAAGAGCTGCTAAAGCACGTGAAGCAGCAAAAAAGGCACGTGACGATGCTAGAAACGTTGAAAAGAAAGTAAAAACAGCTAAACCATCAGATTTACTAGGAAAATTAACTGCAGCTCAAGTTCGAGATCCAGAGCTTAATGAATTATTTCTTGTTGAAGGTGATTCAGCTGGCGGTTCTGCAAAACAAGGAAGAGATCGTACATTCCAAGCAATTTTACCACTTCGTGGAAAAGTTTTAAATGCAGAAAAAGCAAGTGCAGTTGAACTTTTAAATAATGATGAAATTAAAACGATGATTCATGCTATTGGTGGTGGTTTTGGTTCAAATTTTGATATTTCAAAAGTGAATTATAATCGAATTATTATTATGACTGACGCCGATGTCGATGGTGCTCATATTCAAATTCTTTTACTTACTTTCTTTTTCCGTTATATGCGTGAACTTGTTGAAGCAGGTAAAGTTTACATTGCGACACCACCACTATATAAAATTACTACGAAAAACAACATTGAATATGCATGGACAGACGAAGAATTAAGAGAAAAAGTTGGAAATAAAAGTAATGTTACAATACAAAGATATAAAGGATTAGGTGAAATGAATGCAGAACAATTATGGGAAACAACAATGGACCCAGCAAATCGAACCTTAATAAAGGTAAAAGTTGGTGAATATGGCGAAGCTGATAATCGAGTAAAAGTTCTAATGGGCGATGATTCAGATTCGCGCCGTGAATGGATTGATAATAATGTTGTATTTGATTTTGATGATAATTTTTCTTTAGAAGATGTGGAGGCTGGTACAAGTGAGTAATAAAAAAACAAGATCAGAACGAATAGCTTCTTTTGCAACAGAAAAATTAATTGAAGACTATTTGGAAAATATTTTTGGCGATTGCTTTGGAAGATATTCTAAATATGTTATTCAAGAAAGAGCTTTACCTGACGTTCGTGATGGTTTAAAGCCAGTTCAAAGAAGAATTTTATATGCGATGTATCGGTTAGGAATGTTTTCTAATAAACCATACAAAAAATCGGCTCGTATTGTCGGTGATGTTATAGGTAAATATCATCCTCATGGTGATACGGCTGTATATGATGCAATGGTTAGATTAAGTCAAGATTTTAAAATTCGCTTGCCATTAATTGATATGCATGGTAACAAAGGTAGTATCGATGGCGATCCAGCTGCGGCAATGCGTTATACTGAATCAAGATTATCTAAATATGCAGAATTATTATTACAAGATTTAAATAAACATACTGTTGGTTTTATTCCTAACTTTGA
Organism: uncultured Staphylococcaceae bacterium; assembly: GCA_964453965.1. Lineage (GTDB taxonomy): Bacteria > Bacillota_I > Bacilli_A > ML615J-28 > CAG-313 > CAYVQA01. The sequence goes on along the minus strand of CAYVQA010000020.1, from coordinate 11,008 downwards.
CGATGAAGAATTAGAGCCAATTGTTTTACCGGCTAAATACCCTAATTTATTAGTTAATGGCACAACTGGTATTGCTGCTGGTTATGCAACTGATATTCCCCCACATAATCCAGGTGAAATTATCGATGCAACAATTTATTTAATTGACCATCCTGATGCAACTTTAGATGAAATTATGACAATTGTTAAAGGCCCAGATTTTCCTACTGGCGGTATTATTATGGGTGCAAAAGCAATTAAAGAAGCTTATGAAACCGGTCGAGGAAAGATAATTGTTAAAGCCAAAGCAACAATTGAACAAACAAAACAAGATTCAAAAATAATTATTACGGAAATACCTTATGAAGTAAATAAAGCTCAAATGTTAAAAAAGATGAGTGATAAAATTGAAGAAAAAGAAATTGATGGTGTTAGAAGTATCAGAGATGAATCTGACCGTGATGGCTTAAGAGTTGTAATTGATGTTAGAAAAGATGTTAATCCGGAAATCATTTTACAAAGCTTATATAAATATAGCGATTTACAAGTTAACTATACTTTTAATATGGTTGCAATATCAAAAGGTAAACCACTTCATTTAGGATTAATCGATATTTTGAAAGATTATATTGATCATCAAAAAGAAGTTATGACCAATCGAACTAATTTTGAACTTGAAAAAGCTAAAAAAAGAGCTGAAATAGTAGATGGTCTTATTGCGATGGTTTCAATTTTAGATGCCGTTGTAACAACAATTAGAAATTCAAAAGACAAGAAAAATGCTAAAGATAACTTAATGTCAATTTATAATTTTACGGAAATTCAAGCCGAAGCAATTGTTATGTTACAATTATATCGCTTAACTAATACCGATATTTTTGCATTAAGAACTGAAGCAAAAGAACTTGCAAAAAATATTAAACATTATGAAAGAATTTTATCAAGTGATCACAATTTATCAGAAGAAATAAAAACAGAATTAATTAAAACAAAAGAAATAATTGATGTTCCACGTTTAACACAAATTGAAGATCAAGTACAAGAAACACAAATTGCTAAAGTCGATTTTATTGCAAAAGATGAAGTTGTATTAATAATTACACATGATGGATATTTAAAACGCTTAAGTAAAAAAGCATATGCGTCACAAACAGAACCGACAAAATTAAAAGATGGTGATGTTATAACAGATATTTATAATGTTTTTACAACAGATACTTTAATTCAATTTACAGATTTAGGTAATTATGTATATTTGCCTATTTATAAAATTCCAGAAGTTAAAAATAAAGATATGGGAGCCCATGTAAGTAATTTAATTGGCATGGAAGCAAATGAAAAAGTTATTTTTAGTACAGTTGTTAGTGATTTTAAAGAAGATAAATATGCTTTAATTGCGACTAAAAATGGCTTAATTAAACGAATTGCGTTAGAGAAACTTGATGTTAATCGTTATTCAAAAGTTATTAAAGCAACTAAACTTCGTGATGGAGATTACGTCGTTAGTGCTGATATCGTAACTGGTTCTAATTATGAAGTTATTATTGCGACTAAAGATGGATTTATGAATCGATATGATGGTTCAGAAATAAGTGTTATCGAACCTGCTTCATTCGGGGTTAAATCGATTGAATTAAAGAGTAGACCAAATGATTATGTCGTAGGCGCAAAATTTGTTGATGAAAAGGATATAATTTTACTCCTTACCAACCGTGGTAATGTTAAACGGATGCGTCCTGATGAAGTTAATAAAGGTAAAAAGAATCATGTTGGAAAGATGTATTTAAAATATGTTCGTTCAAATGTTCACGAAGCAGTTGATTTAGAAGTTATTCACTATAAAAATACAAATTCCGATTTACAAAGTTATATTTATTGTCAAAAAGGGTTTGTTGAAATTGACTATACGATTCTTAGAACGGCAATTGCAGATAATGGTAAAAAAATGGTGAAAGAAGATTTAGGTAAGCCTGAATCAATTGTAATTTGTCGAAATGACGATGATCGTAACTTATAAATTTTAAGTCTTATTTAGTTGAAAAGAGATTTGAATTATGGTATAATATTTGCCGTTGAGGTGAGATTACTATGTTCAAAATAGCGATTGATGGTCCAGCTGGAGCTGGAAAAAGTACTATTGCTAAAATAGTTGCGAAGATGTTAAATATCGAATATATTGATACAGGTGCAATGTATCGAGCAATTACTTTAAAAGCAATGAGATTAAATAAAAATTTAGAAGATGAAAATGAATATGATTTTTTAGAATCCACTAAATTGGACAGCGTCAATGGTAAGATTTATTTAGATGATGTCGATGTTAATGATGAAATCAGAAGCATTGATGTTACTAAAAATGTATCTACACCTTCGAAAATCGCAATCGTTCGAAATTATTTAGTTAATTTTCAACGTAAAATAAGCAAATCAAAAAGTGTTATAATGGATGGAAGAGATATTGGTACAGTTGTTTTACCAGATGCCAATCTTAAAATCTATTTAGATGCGACAGTTGAATGCCGCGCAATTAGAAGAATGAAAGAACGTAATGATAGTGGCATTCAAACATCCTTTGATGAAACAAAGGAAGAAATTATTGTTCGTGACAAAAAAGACAGTTCAAGGGAAATTAGTCCTTTAAGAGTTGCTGATGATGCAATTGTTATTGATACATCAGGATTGTCAATTGAACAAGTTGTTAGTAAAATTATTGAAATTGTTAACGAAAGGGGCTTAATGAAAATGAGCAATGAATTATTTAGAGAAGGACAAGAAGTTAAAGGGATGATTAAAAATGTTACAAAATCAGCTGTATATGTTGATTTAGAAGGAGATACAACTGGTGTTATCTATACTAATGATTTAGATAACTACAGTGATGGTCAAAAACTAAGTCAAATGTATCATGAAGGTGAAGAATTTACAGCATTAGTTAAACAAGTAACAAAAGATAAAAAACGTGATACACCTCTAATTGTCTTGTCAACAAAACTATATCAAGCAAAGGAAAAATTACCTATTTTTGATGAATTAAAAGAAAAAGATGAAATTATTGAAGCTAAGGTTGTTTCAACAAATAAAGGAGGAGCAGAACTTAGCTATGATGATTTTAAATTATTCTTACCTCAAAGATTAAGTAGTTTATCAATTGATGCATTAAACCAATTAAAAGGTGAAAAAATTAAAGTTATCGTTACTTCTGTTGATCACGATACTTTAAGAGTTGTTGTTTCACAAATCCTTGCTGAGAAAAAAGAACATCGTCTTGCTAAAGAAAACGCATTAAGCCAAATTCATGTAGATGATATATTAACTGGTACAGTTGAAAAAGTTGTTGATTTTGGGGCTTTTATTAGCTTTGGCTTAGTTTCAGGATTATTACATCGTAATGAAATTACTCATAGAGGTGTAAGAAATGTTGCTGCAGCGTTAAAAGAAGGTGACGAAGTTAAAGTTAAAGTATTATCAATTGATAATGGGAAAATTAGTTTATCGATGAAAGCATTAACTCCACATCCTTGGACTGTATTAAAAGAACGTTATCATGTAGATGATATTTTTGATGGAGAAATTGTTAATATTATTCCTGCTGGACTAATTATTAAATTAACAGATGAATACAATGGGTTAATGCCAACTGCCGAATATTCATGGTTTGTAAATGATAAAATGGATGGTAAAGTTGAAATTGGTCAAACTATAAGAGTAAAAGTTACCGCTATCGATGATGAAAAGAATCGTGTATCACTTTCTCATAAACAAACTTTAGAAAATACTTGGGGTAGCGTAAAATTACGCCGTGGTGATACGATTAATGTAACAATTATTTCAAGTGAAGAAAAAGGCGCAAAAGTTGCGTTTGGTAACATTGAAGGTTTCTTACCACTTAATGAAGTATCACAAACAAAGAGAGTTTCAAAAATTGAAGAAGCATATCCATTAAACACAAAAGTTGATGTTCTTGTTCAAGATTTTGATGCAAGTCGCGCTCGTTTAGTAGTAAGTATTAAACAACTAGAAATCGCTAAAGAGAAAGCTTCATATGATAATTATTTGAAAAAAGAAGCTTCTGAAAAACGTGAAACAACAATTGGTGATTTACTAGGCGATAAAATTAATGATTTCTTTAAGGAAAACTAAAATAGTATGACAAGAGGTATCGTTGCAATCGTAGGACGACCTAATGTCGGGAAGTCAAGTCTTTTTAATCGATTAGCAGGCGATAAATTAGCTATAACAGATGATATGAGCGGTGTCACTAGAGACCGCTTATATTCAAAATGTGTTTGGTTAGATCAAGAGTTTAGTTTAATTGACACAGGCGGAATTGAGTTAAGTGACTTACCTTTTATGGAAGAAATAAAAGCACAAGCTACGCTTGCGATTGATGAAGCTGATGTTATTGTTTTAGTTGTTGATGGTCGAGTTGGCTTAACAAATGATGATCAAAATGTAATGAATATATTACATAAGGCTAATAAACCTGTTATCGTTGCTGCTAACAAAATCGATGATATTAAATTTATTGATAATATTTATGATTTTTATGGATTGGGAGTTTCGGAAGTTTATCCAGTCAGTGCACTTCATGGTGCTGGGGTTGGTGATTTACTTGACGCATTGATTGTTCATTTACCTAAAAAGAATGAAAAAGAATATAATGGTACGTTAGAATTTTGCCTTATTGGCCAACCTAATGTTGGAAAAAGTTCGCTAACAAATGCAATTTTAGGAACTGAACGTGTTATTGTAAGTGATGTTCCAGGAACAACACGCGACGCTATCGATACACCATTTACTAAAGATGGTGAAAATTACGTTGTAATTGATACAGCTGGAATTCGCAAACAAGGCAAGATTTATGAAAATGCCGAAAAATACAGTGTTTTAAGGGCTATTAAAGCAATTGAACGTTCAAGTGTTGTCTTATTTTTACTTGATGGTACAAAAGACATTGAAGAACAAGATAAAAGAATTGCAGGGTATGCAGCGGAATATCAAAAAGCTGTTATCATTGTTGTTAATAAATGGGACGCAGTTGTTAAAAATGAAAAATCAATGAATGAGTATATTAAAAAAATCCGTTCACATTTCTTATTTTTAAGTTATGCACCAATTGTTTTTGTATCTGCACTTAAAAATGAACGTATTCATACATTATTTGAACAAATAAAAATCGTTTATGAAAACTATAATCGCCGTCTAATAACAAATGTTGTAAATGATGTTATTTTAGATGCTAATTTATTAAATCAAGCTCCAGAAATCAAAGGTGTAAGATTGAAAATTTATTATGCGACGCAAGTAAGCGCTGCACCACCAACTTTTGTATTTTTTGTTAATGATCCTAATGCAATGCATTTTTCATATCAAAGATATTTAGAAAATAAATTACGCGAAGCCTTCATGCTAGAAGGATCACCAATTAAAATCATTCTAAGAAAGAAGGAAAACGAATGGAGCGATTAACAATTATAGGTGCTGGAAGTTGGGGAAGCGCTCTTGCAAGGATATTGGGCGATAATGGGCATCAGATAATACTTTATGATACAGATCCTAAAATTATTTTTGAAATTAATAACAATCATACTAACTTATCAAAATTACCAAATGGCAAGTTGCCTAACACAGTAACAGCTACTTTAAACTTAGATGAAGCTATTAAATGCTCTGATAATATTTTAATTGCGGTTCCGACAAAAGTTATTAGAAGTGTCTTAAAGAAAATCAATGAAGTTATAACCGAAAAAAAACTTTTTATCAATGCAAGTAAAGGAATTGAACCGGATACTTATAAAAGAGTGTCAGAGATTGTTTATGAAGAAATTGATAATAAATTTGTTAACGATTTTGTTGTATTAACAGGCCCGTCACATGCAGAAGAAGTTATAGAACAACGCTTGACATGTGTTGGTGCTGCATGCAAAAATATTGAATATGCAAAATATGTTCAAAAGCTTTTTAGTAATAATTCATATTTTCGTGTATATACTTTAACGGACTTAGTAGGCGCTGAATTAGGCGGTTCACTAAAAAATATTTATGCAATTGCTTCGGGAATGCTATATGGTTTAGGTTTTGGTGATAATGCGCGTGCTGCTTTAATTACGCGTGCTCTTTCAGAAATGCGTCGCTTAGCTGTTGCGATGGGTGCAAATGAAAAAACATTGTTTGGCTTAACGGGCGTAGGCGATTTAATCGTGACAACAACTTCAATGCATTCGCGAAATTTCCAAGCAGGGGTAAAACTTGCGACGGGTAAAAATTTAGAAGAAACAATTAGTTCGATGACAATGGTTGTTGAAGGTGCTCGTACGGTTGTATCAGCTTATTTTGCTTCAAAAGATTTAAAAATTGATACGCCAATTATAGATGCCGTTTATGAAGTTATTTATTTACATAAACCTGTATCTGATGCAATTAAGGAAATAATGCATCGCTCATTAAAAGATGAAGACTAAAGGTGGAGAAAATCCATCTTTTTTTCACATTTAGGCACTTATCACATATACTATTAATGAGAGGTGAAGATAAATGAATATTAATAATGTGTTATCGTTTATTGCAGATAATAATATTTCTCCTGATGCAGTATTTGCTCTTGTGGAAAAAGTTAGAGGACTAGATTTCAGTAATGAAAATAATATTAGACTTGTAATTAGAGAAGTTTCGAAACTTACAAATAAAACAATTGATAAAAACAAAGAAAATAAAATAGTCAAGGAAGTTATGAAAAATGGTGTAAGTGAGAATCTTTTCTCTTTTTTATAAAAGTGTTTTCATTTTTATTTGAATGCTAATTTTTTTACAAATTAACAAAAATTTTGTATAATATACAAGATTTAAAGGTGAAATGTATGAAAATAAAAAATATTGCAATTATTGCCCATGTCGATCATGGGAAAACTACTCTTGTTGATACTTTACTTAAAAGTTCAGATACACTAAGAGAAAACCAAGTTTTAGAAGAACGAGCAATGGATTCAAATGATATTGAACGAGAAAGAGGTATTACAATTCTAGCAAAAACGACAGCTATTTTATATAATGGTTGGAGAATTAATATTCTTGATACTCCAGGTCATGCCGATTTCAGTGGTGAAGTTGAAAGAATTATGGGAATGGTTGATGGTGTATTGCTTGTCGTTGATGCATTTGAAGGTACAATGCCCCAAACACGTTTTGTGCTTCAAAAAGCATTTGAAAATCATTTAAAAACAATTGTTGTTGTCAATAAAGTAGACCGTCCAAATGCGAATATTTCGCAAACAATTGATGAAGTTCTTGATTTATTTATTGATCTTGGAGCCGACGATGATCAATTGGAATTTCCACTTTGCTATGCCTCAGCTCTAAATAATACATCGAGTTTAGAACAAGATCCTTCTACACAAGTTCCAGGAATGAAATGTTTATTAGATATGATTCTAAAAGAAATTCCTGATCCAAAAGTTGAAATAGATGGGCCATTATTGTTTCAACCAGCTTTACTTGATTATAACGATTATGTAGGCCGTATTGGAATTGGAAGAATTGCCCAAGGGAAAATTAAAGTAAATGACCGCGTAAACTGCATTCGAATCGATGGATCAATCAAAGAATTTAGAATTCAAAAGTTATTTGGCTTTATGGGGCTTAATCGTGTAGAAGTCGATGAAGCTACAGCTGGTGATATTATTGCAATTGCGGGTTTACCAGATATTTATGTTGGTGAAACTGTAACTAATATTGGTCAAACTAATGCTTTGCCATTAATTCATGTTGGTGAACCTACTGTACAAATGACTTTTGGAACAAATACTTCACCATTAAGTGGTAAAGAAGGAAAATTTGTTACATCAAGACAAATTGATGACAGATTATTTAGAGAAACACAAAAAGATGTAAGTTTAAAGGTTGAACGAATTTCAAATAGTGATGAATGGATTGTAAGTGGCCGTGGTGAACTTCATTTGGGAATTTTAATCGAAAATATGCGACGTGAAGGATATGAATTCCAAGTATCAAGACCTAGAGTTATCTTAAAAGAAATTGATGGGAAAACTTGCGAACCATTTGAATTTGTACAAGTTGATGTACCAGATGAATATTTAGGTAATGTTATTGATTTACTTGGGTCACGTGCAGGGACAATGGAAAATTTAACAAGTTTAAATGGAAATAGTCGTTTAATTTATACATTACCTTCAAGAAGTTTAATCGGCTTAATGACTGACTTTTTAACTTTAACAAGAGGATATGGAATTATTAATCATCAATATTTAGAATATCGTCCTCAAGAAGATGAAAATGTTGGCTTAAGAAAACTTGGTGTTTTAGTTTCACAATTTGATGGTGATGCTACTGCATATGCTATTGGAGGATTAGAAGACCGTGGTGAATTTCTAATTGAACCAGGTACAACTTGTTATGAAGGAATGATTGTTGGTATTAATAATAAAGAAGAAGATTTATCAGTTAATATTACAAAAGAAAAGAAACAAACTAATATGCGTTCATCAACAAAAGATATGACAGTTGTTTTAAAAAAGCCAAGAGTGATGAATCTTGAAAATTATTTAGAATTCATTAATGAAGATGAACTTGTAGAAATTACCCCAAAAAGCATTCGTCTTCGCAAAAGAATTTTAGATACTGTTGAAAGAAAAAAATTTGATAGTATAAAATTAAAAGCTCAAAAATAATAATAGCTAAAAACAATGGATATTATCTAAAGAATATCCATTGTTTTTTATTAACTTATAATTATGTTAAAATTATGTGATATTAATCGTTTTCTTTTGACAAAATAAAATATTTCTGTTATAATATTACATATTATTAATGAAAAGGTAGGTGTTATTTACTTGAGCCCGCTCAGGTTTTTATCGTTAAAAAACGATTTATTCAACAGTATGCTAGCTGTTAATTTTAGCAAACAAACAACATTAATTATAATATTTATAATTGCGTTGATATTTTTAATTATGTGCTCGGCGTTTTTCTCGTCATCAGAAACTGCTTATTCAACTGTTAATATTATTAGACTTAAAGGATTGGTTGAAGAAAAAACAAAAGGTTCAAAAAAAGCGTTATGGATTGCGGAAAACTTTGATCGCACATTATCAACTATTTTAGTTGGAAACAATTTTGTAAATATCGCTGCGACAACTTTAGCTTCGGTATTATTTTCAATCATTATTCCTAATGGAACACTTGCAAATATATTAAATACAGTAATAATGACAATTATTATCCTTATATTTGGAGAAATTTTACCTAAATGTTTAGCTAAAGAAAGTGCAGAAAAAATAGCATTAAAAAATTCAAGTACTCTTTATTTTTTGATTAAATTCTTGACACCAATTGTCGCATTTTTTATGGCGATTAGGAAGATATCATCGAGAAAATATAAAGGTGAAGATACACCAACTGTTACTGGTTCAGAATTAGATACGATTATTGACACGATGGAATCAGAAGGTGAAATTGATGAAGATGATGCGGATTTGATGCATGGTATTGTTGATACAAACAACCGAACAGTATATTCAATCATGGTCCATCGTTTAGATGTTATAGCTATTGATATTGAATCTACGATTGAAGAAATGAAAGAAATCTTTTTCGAGTATAAATTTTCGCGTATACCTGTATATCAAGATGATAAGGATCATATTATTGGAGTTTTAAATGAACGTGATTTCTTTACGTATTTAATTAAAAATCCAAATATTCAAACCTTTGATATTAAAGAATTATTAACTGAACCATTATATGTATCAATGAGTTTAAAAGTCGATGATTTAATTCGTAAAATGCAAGAACAAAAGAAACATTTTGCGATTGTATCGGATGAATATGGTGGAACTGGTGGTATCGTGACAATGGAAGATGCCATTGAAGTAATTACTGGCGAAATTTATGATGAACACGACGATATAGATGATGTTCAAGAAGATATTAAAAAAATATCAGAAAATACTTATGTTCTTGATTCAGAAATGCCTCTTGAAGATTTATTTGAAGTTCTAGAATTAGGAAAAGCACCAGAAAGCAGATATAGTAGTATTGGTGGATTTTTATATGGACTTGCTGAAGAACTTCCTGAAACAGGTCAAACATTTGATTATGTAACAAAAATTTATCGTCAAAGTGATGATGATGGCCTTGTTGAAGAGGTTCCAATTTATTTACATTTTACAATTTTAGAGATGCAAGAAAGACGAATTAAGACTATTAAAATGATTGTTGATGATTCAGATGATGAGAATAAGGAAACTAATTAGCATTTCTGCATCATAAAATAATAATAGCAATCTGCTTCTTGTAGGTTGCTATTTTTAGGAGGATAACCTATGAAAAAAAGATGGATATATTCATTGATAATTTTTATCATATCAATTTTAATTAACTTCTTTGTTTTCTTTTATATTTATTTGAGCACGACAAAATCAAATGAATTTCAATTTGTTTTATTTATAGGAAATATCTTAATTTATATTTTGGCTGTTATATTAGGCATAGGAATTATAACAAGTAAAAAATATTCATATAATAAAACATTATGGTTAATGTTGTTGTTTTTAAATCCTCTTTCGGGTATTTTATTATATTCAATTTTTGCGCGTGACTTTAAAACTAATTCAGTTAAATTTGAACGTCCGCTATTGAAAAATGATGCTTATTTAGATTATGAACCATATCATAATCAATTGATTGATGATGTTGTTTTTTCATATTTACATAAAAACTCTAAAAAAAGTGTTTTTGTAGATAATACTAAAACAACAATATTAACCAATGGAGAAAACTTTTTTCCGCTACTCAAAGAAAAAATTATTAATGCAAAAGAATCAATTTGCATGGCTTTCTATATAATCCAAAATGATGAACTTGCAAATGAAGTTTTAAGATTATTGATTGATAAAGCAAAATCAGGTGTCAAAGTATGGCTTTTATATGATTATTTAGGGGCTAAAAACATTAATAAAAAGATAATTAAAGAATTAAAAGCAGTAAATGTAGAAATATCAATTTTTGAAAAATT
>CAYVQA010000019.1:18665-20157 GCA_964453965.1 uncultured Staphylococcaceae bacterium | reverse complement strand
AAAACAATATAAAATGAAAGGAGAGGCGTAGACAATAAGTTGTCTACTCGACAGGCAAAGTTATGGCTAATATTAAAGATGTTGCAAAAGCAAGTGGTTATAGTATTGGAGCAGTTTCTAAAGCTCTTAATGGATATGCGGATGTATCTGAAAAAGCACGTGAAAAAATTCAAAAAGTCGCAAATGAAATAGGTTATATTCCTAGTAGTTTTGGACAAACCCTTGCGAAACAACGTTCTTTTACAATTGGAATTGTCTTTGAAGAAGTAACTGGTTCCGGCCTTGCCCACCCTTTCTTTAGTGAACTATTAAGCGTTATTAAAAACGAAATTGAAATGAATGGTTATGATATTTTATTACTTGGGAAAAAAGTTGGCCCATATGTTAATAGTTATCTCGACCATTGTATTAAAAAAGGTGTTGATGGCGTCATTGTTTTAAGTGGTAATATCGACGAAATAAACTATCAACAATTAGTAAATAGTAATATTCCGATGGTTTTGATTGATGCTAATAATCAAAGTAAAAACACCATTGGAACAAATAATTTTACCTCAACTTATAATTTAGTTAATTATTTAAATAATCTTGGTCATAAAAAAATTGGTTATATTAAAGGTGATTTATATAGTTATGTTGGAATGGAACGTTATAATGGCTATCTTGAAGCAATGCGTGAAAATAATTTAGAAATAAATGAAAAATATTTATATGATGCGCCGAAATATACATATGCGGAAGGCGAATTGATTGCTAAAGATATTGCTAAAAATAATGATTATCCAACCGCAATCATTTCTGTTTGTGATGCGACCGCAATTGGTCTTATGAAAGGATTAGCCGAATATAATATAAATGTTCCAAATGATATTTCAATTGTTGGATTTGACGATATTGCACTTGCACGTGTTGTCTATCCAAGTCTTACAACTTTATCACAAAACAAAGAAGAAATTGGTAAACTTGCAGTTTCAACACTCGTTCATAATATCGATAATAAAATGGCTGAACAAGTCCATTATTTATTGGATGGAATTATTATCGAACGAAATTCTGTAAAAAATTTAAATTAATTATACGAGGAAATAAATATGAATATTAAAGAAATTATCAATTCAATGACAATTAAAGAAAAAATAGGTCAATTGTCTTTAACTGGATCTGGAAAAGATAAGGTTGAAGAACGTGTTTCAAGAGGCGAATATGGCTCAGTTTTAAATCATTGTGGAAAAGATCATATCAATGATTTACAAAGAATGGCCTTAAAAAATCATAATATTCCTCTTTTAGTTGGTGATGATGTTATTCATGGTTATCGTTCAATCTTTCCTGTGCCAATTGGCTTATCAAATACATTCAATTTAGAATTAATTGAAAAATTAGTCAATATGTCAACTAAAGAAGCATCGACTGATGGAATCAATTGGATCTATTCACCAATGCTTGATTTAACTCATGAAATAAGATGGGGCCGTGTGATGGAAACTGCTGG
>CAYVQA010000019.1:16814-18565 GCA_964453965.1 uncultured Staphylococcaceae bacterium | reverse complement strand
TAATGAATGATTTTACAACTTATAATGGATATCCTGTAACAAGTAGTAAATATATTTTACAAGATTTACTTCGTGATGAACTAAAATTTAATGGCTGCTTAGTTACTGACTGGGCATGTATCGAACAACTACCAAAACATCGCGTTGTTAAAGATGATGAAGCCGCAGCAAAAAAGGCCCTTGAATTAGGCATTGACATTGATATGCAAGCAGATTGTTATTATGAACACTTAGAAAAAGTAATCAAAGAAAATCCATCATTACTTGAAAAACTCGATGAATCAGTTACAAGAGTATTAGAGATGAAAGAAAAAATGCAATTATTTACACATCCTTATGTTTTAGAAAATGCTTATGAAGTTTTGTCAAAAGAAAATCGGGAACTTTGTTTACAAGCCGCATTAGAATCAATAGTTTTACTTAAAAATAATGATAATGTATTACCATTAAAAAAAGATGATAAAATATTATTAATTGGACCTTATGTAGAAGAAAAAGATTCTCATTTAGGTGCATGGGCTTGTAAAGGAAATAAAGTTGATGTTATTTCCATTAAAGAAGCCTTTGAAAATCATCCAAATGTAAGTTATTTACCAACAAGTTTTGAACTAAATGAATTAGAAGACCCAAAATTCATTAAAAAATTAAAATCGATTGCAAAAAAAGTAGACAAAATTATTGTTTTAGTTGGTGAACCTCGTTACATGAGCGGTGAAAATAACAATCGTATTTCTATTAATTTACCATTCAATCAAGAGAACTTAATAAAATATTTAAGCAAATTTAATAAACCGTTAGTAACCGTTGTTACTTCTGGTCGACCTTTAGCTTTAGAAGAAGTTGATAATTTAAGCACTGCTTTAATATTTACTTATCAACTTGGAATTGAAGCTGGAAATGCATATTATCAAATTCTAACTGGAAAAACAAATCCTTCTGGCAAATTAACAATGACTTTCCCAAGATATTTAGGTCAAGTACCAATTTATTATAATCGTTTCTCAACAGGAAGAATTGAACTAGTTCATTATGTTGATGGATCAATTGAACCACTATATTATTTTGGTGATGGACTTCATTATGGAGATGTATCAATAGATAATATTGTAATGCATATGAAGAATAAAATATTAAAAATTGATTATCAAATTAATAACGCTTCATCATATGAAATTAAAGAAGTTGTACAGGCATATTTGCATATTCCATATTATCAAAAACTACGCCCAGAAAAAGAATTTATAGGGTTTGAAAAAGTAACAATTAAAGAAAAAACAAGTCAAAACAAATCATTAACAATCGATCTAAACAATGTTTTACCACTCGATATAGAAACAGAAGAAATTGTAATTATGATTGGTAATTCTTCACATAATACAAAAGAATTTAAGGTCAAAATTAATTAATGAATAACCAAAAATTTTTAAAAATCAATCAGTTTATTCAAATATTTTTCTTAATTATTACATTTGTTTTCTTATTTGGAAAATATTATGGTTTAGAGATAAATAGTTATCTTGGAATATTTAGTTATCTAATAATAATTATTTTAGCTTTTACTTCGTTATTTATCACGATTAAAGAACTTATAAAAAAAAGAGAATTTTTATCATTTGAAATAACTTATTTGGCAAATACAATTGTAATTATAATTATTTCTACAACGTTTTTAATTGTTTATTTTATTTTAAGAAATATTTAATGGAGGAAAAAATGTATATTGATACTCACGTTCATTTAAATGATCTTAG
>CAYVQA010000019.1:0-16714 GCA_964453965.1 uncultured Staphylococcaceae bacterium | reverse complement strand
GAAAAAGAACAAGAAGAAGCTTTTATTAAACAAATTAATATTGCAAAAAAACATAATCTACCTTTAATTATTCATAGCCGTGATGCATTAGAAAAAACTTATTTAACATTAAAAAAAGAAAATGCAAATATAATTGGTGGTGTTATGCATTCATATTCCGGAAGTTATAATTATGCGGCTAATTTTATTAATTTGAATTTTTATTTAGGAATTTCTGGCCCCGTAACTTTTAAAAATGGGCAGAAGATGAAAGATGTTGTAAAAAATATTGATTTAAAATATTTATTATCTGAAACTGATTCACCATATCTTACACCACATCCATATCGTGGAAAAGAAAATGGACCAAAATATATTCCATTAATTGTTGAAGAAATTGCAAAAATTAAAGAACAAAATATAGAAATAGTTTCTGAAGTTTTAATGCAAAATGCTAAAAATCTATTTAAAATTTGAAATTTTAATTAGGAGAGAAAATGAAAAAAAAGAAAATTTTATTTTTAATAATTATTCTTTTATTTACTATAACATTAACTAGTTGTAGTTTATTAGATGAAACAACCAACAATGAAATTGTAAATCGTGTTGTTCGTTATGATGATGTTTCAATTACTGAATTTAATCAAATGATTAAAGTTGCAGTTGATAAAGCAAGTGGCTCAAATATTGCGGTGATATCGGAAAAAAATGGAATTTTAACCGCAAATGTATCATTAGGTAGTGGTGTAGTTATTAAAAGAATTGATAATAAAAACAGCTACATTTATTATGCATTAACAAATCGCCATGTTGTAGATTACAAAGGTACAATTTGTGAAAGAGTAAAAGTAATTTATGATGGAAATTCAGATAATGCAATTGATGGGACAACACTTATATATGACCAAAATGTTGATATCGCTTTAATTCAATTTACGACAACAAGGTTATTTGAACCAGCAACAATAAATACAAATAAGTTAGTTTCTAAAGGTGATATTGTAATTGCTTATGGAACACCATATTCATTAGAATATTTTGGTACCTCAACGTTTGGAATCATAAGTAATACGTTACTTTCATTAACTGATACAAGATATAATACAAATCTTACAATTAAAAATACCTATATTCAACATGATGCCGCAATCAATGGTGGTAATAGCGGTGGGGGATTATTTGATATTTATGGTAATTTAATTGGCATAAATACTAAAAAATTAATTGGTACTTCAAGTGACCCGATTGAAGGAATGGGTTTTGCAATACCAATTACAACAATTATGCAATTAACTAATTTTAACAAATATTTTAATTAAAACATGGGAGAAAAAAATGTATTCTTTTGATAAAAACCAAATAAAAGATTTTAAAAGTGGGAATTCAAGATGTTTTTTATTAACAAATGGAATTGGTGGTTATGCTTGTGGATCGTTAATTAATAGTCTAAATCGCAAACACTATGGTTATTTGATTGCTTGTCTTAAGCCACCAGTTGATCGAGTTTTGGTACTAGCAAAAATCAAAGAAACACTAATTATGAATAACCAAGTAATTAATCTTGATTCTGATGAATTCGCCAACGAAATAATTGATAATCACAAATATTTAAATAAAGTAACAATTGATAGCTTACCTAAGTTTTATTATCAAACAAATAATGTAAAACTTACAAAAACAATTGCCCTAAAATATGGTAAAAATGTAAGTGCCATATCATACTTAGTTGAAAGTAACGAAAATGGTTGTTTCGAACTTACACCATATTTTAACTTTCGCGATCATGGTGAAGCAAGTACAATCGATGATTTAAAATTCACTACAACATTAGATAAACGAAAATTAACTTTAGTTCCAAATAAAAACAAAAATGTTACAATTACATTTGAAATAAATGAAGGTGAATTTATCGAAAATGATCAAAAGTATACTGATGCTTTGAAGTTTGGATATGATAGTGAAAATGGTGATGATCGAGTTGATTTTAACTTTATTCCATATAATATTAGAATAAACTTAGAAAAAGGAAAAACACAAAAAATAAATATTATCGTTAAAGTTAATGATTTTGATAATTATCAAGCAGATGAAATAATAAACGAAGAAATTAAAAGAATGGAACAAATTGTTAAAGATTCTTTAATTACTGATCCGCTTGGTAAAGATTTAGTAATTGCAAGTGATCGTTTTTTAGCATATCGTTCTTCGACTAATTTAGAAACAATTTTAGCTGGATTACCTTGGTTTACTGACTGGGGCCGTGATACAATGATTTCTTATACAGGATTAGCACTCGTTCCAAGAAGATTTACTTATGCAAAAGAAATATTAGAATCTTTTGCAAAATATGAAAAAAATGGACTTATTCCGAATATGTTTCCAGATGATGGTGGTGATCCAATTTATAATACAGTTGACGCATCACTTTGGTATTTCTTTGCGGCATACAAATATGCAAATTACACAAATGATTTTGAATTCATTAAAGAAACAATTTATCCAGTTTTAAAACGAATTATCAAGTATTACACAAAAGGAACTGATTTTTCAATTAAAATGGATCATGATTATCTAATTATGGCTGGTTCCGATCAAGATCAAATTACTTGGATGGATGTTAGAACTCATGGAGTTGCGGTGACACCAAGACATGGAAAACCGGTTGAAATTAATGCTTTATGGTATAATGACTTAATGACAATGGATTATTTTAGCACCAAATTTAATGATTATGATGAATCATATCGTATTACCGCAAATAAAGTCAAAGAAAGTTTCAATAAAAAATTTTATAACAAACAAACAAAATGTTTGTATGATGTAGTCGATAAAAATGATCCAAAAGTAAGACCAAATCAAGTATTTATTTATAGTTTACCTTTTATTGTTTTAGAAGAAAAATATCAAAAAGAAGTCTTCGAAACAATTACAAGAGAATTATATAATGTTTATGGTCTTCGTTCTTTATCAATTAATGATCCAGAATTTAAACCAAAATATACTGGTAGTTTAGATGACCGTGATTATGCATATCATATGGGAACAACATGGGGATTTTTAATTGGTGGATATTTAGATGGTTTTGCAAAAGTATATCATGATTCAAAAACATTAAAAGAAGACATGCAAAAAATCGTCAATGCATTTATCCCACATTTAAATGACGGATGTATTGGCGGGATTGCGGAAGTATTTGATGGTGATATTGCTTCAAGTGGTAAAGGTTGCTTTAGCCAAGCTTGGAGTGTAGGCGAATTACTAAGAAGCTATTATGAAAACATTTTAAGTAAATAATAGAGGAATTTATGGCAATTGTAACATTATGTTTTATCAAATGTGGTGAAAAAATTTTAATGATTAATCGCAATAAACCGCCATTTATGGGAATGTGGAATGCAATTGGTGGTCATGTTGAAGAAAATGAAACACCACTTGAAGGAGCCTTAAGAGAAATTAAAGAAGAAAGTGGTTTAAATATTAAAGCCGCAACACTTTATTCAATTTCAACATGGAATTATGATGATGATGAAATTTATGTTTATTTATCTGAACTTCCGGAAAATTTCAATTTAGACAATTATCCACAAGTTATCAATGAAGGAATTATTGATTTTAAAGAAATTGATTGGATTATTAACCCTAAAAATTATGGAACAATTGATGATTTAACAATTTTTCTAAAAGATATAAAAAACAAGGAAAAACATAATTATCATCTTATTTATCAAGAATCTAAACTAATAGATTATCAAATAAAGGAATAAAAAATGGGCAAAAAACATAAATCATTTTTTAAAAAATTTATTAATAATTTATTAATAATCGTATGTTTATTAATCATTATGATATTAGTATATCCGTTTAGTATGACATTTTCAAAACCAAAAGCGGGAAATTTTAATCATATTATAAAAGAAGGTTTAGAAAATAATCAAGATACTTTAGTAACAAAAATTGCAATGCTAGGTGCTCATGATGCTTTTTCTAATAAAATATCACTTACAAGTAAAGTAGATCCAGCTGAAGACAGTATTGTTTCAACACCTGTTATTAATAAAGTAATAAAAGGAATGATTGTTCGCGAAGCAAAATCACAAAAATCAGGTTCAGAACAATTATTAAATAGTGGTGTAAGATATTTCGATATAAGACTTTCATATATGGATAATACATGGTATACAAAGCATAGTCTAATAAGTGATAAATTAAGTACTTATTTAATTCCAATGATTAAATTTTTAAGTGATAATCCGGGCGAATTAGTAATCTTAGATATTCAACATTGTTATTATGGAAATACTGATTACAATGGCTTAATTGAAGATTTAAAAAACATCAAATATGAAGGAAAAAACATTTTTGATTTTCTAAATTATATACCTCTTATTACACCTTTAGAACTTTTAACATATCGCTTAGCAACTCTAAATGGTAGTAAAAGTGGCATTGTAATGCTCGTTAAAAATGAAACTACTGCATACACTTATAATTATGAAAAATCAATAAGGTCTAATTGGCATAATAAAATAACCGATGATGAAATGTTTAAAGGAATTGAAGAAGAAAATGATTATTTGAAAAAACATAAACTAGAAAATATTGGCAAATTTAAAGTTAATCAAGCCCAAAAAACAGGTCAAATTAATAGCCAAATATTAAGTACAATCATTGGTTGGTCACTGCTTGATTTAGCAAATAATTTCAATGAAAAATTAATTAATCACGAAAATTTTGATGATTGGTTAAATCAAATGCCAATTGTTATGGTTGATTATGCGGATTCAACAAAAGGAAATTTTAATAAGTTAATCAATCAAAAATTATTAAAATACAATCAAAATTTATAAATTTAAATAAATCGACAGTTCGTAACCATCCTGTCGTAAAACAAAACTAGGGAAAAAGTCATAAACGGATAGACTCTTTTACCAAGTTTATCCGTTTTCTTTTTTTCTTTATTAGAAAGGAAAAAAACATGAATGAATTATTATTTATTATTTCAACAATTCTTTTTTTAGGAGCTGTTTTATTAATTTACCGACTATTTGGTAAAGCCGGAATCTATGCATATATTGGGTTTGCGTCAATTCTTGCAAACATCCAAGTGACAAAATCAATTGTTCTATTTGGCTTAACAACAACAGCTGGATCAGTTCTATATGCTTCAACATTTTTATGTACCGATATTTTAAGCGAAAAATATGGAAAAAAATACGCAACAAAAGGCGTATTAATTGGCATATTTATGAGTATCTTATGGTTAATTGGAACACAAGGAACAGTTTTACTTAAACCAAGCAGTAACGATTTAATAAGTGATGCTTTGAGTAAAGTATTAAACACGGTTCCACGAATTACAATTGCAAGTTTAGTCGCTTATGCGGTTAGTCAAATGATTGATGTTATTTTATATCACATGATTTGGAATAAAACTGGTCATACAAAAAAAGGTTTATGGATTAGAAATAATGGCGCAACACTCATTAGTCAATTAATCGATTCAGTTGTTTTTGTAACGATTGCGTTTCTTGGCGTTTATG
Source organism: uncultured Staphylococcaceae bacterium (assembly GCA_964453965.1). Classification (GTDB taxonomy): domain Bacteria; phylum Bacillota_I; class Bacilli_A; order ML615J-28; family CAG-313; genus CAYVQA01. The sequence goes on along the minus strand of CAYVQA010000019.1, from coordinate 11,195 downwards.
AAAAAAATGTCTTTATATCAATTTTAATTACGACTTATTTATTTAAAGCAGTTATTGCTTTATGTGATACGCCATTTATTTATCTTGCGAGAATGATTAAAACAAAAGATTTTGAAGAGGTGGAAATAGATGAAACGCGATAATGAAAATTTAACTATCCTTGGTAAAAATACCCAATATGAAATGGATTATAATCCAAAAATTTTAGAAAGATTTTCAAATAAACATCCCAATAATGATTATTTTGTGAAATTCAATTGTCCTGAATTTACAAGCCTTTGTCCTATAACACATCAACCAGATTTTGCGACAATATACATTTCGTATATTCCTGACCAATATTTAGTTGAATCAAAATCATTAAAATTATATTTATTTAGTTTTCGAAATCATGGCGATTTTCATGAAGACTGTGTAAATATTATTATGAAGGATTTAATAAATTTAATGGAACCAAAATATATCGAAGTTTGGGGAAAATTCACCCCACGAGGAGGAATATCGATAGATCCATATTGTAATTATGGAAAATCTAACACCAAATATGAAAAAATGGCAGAAAATCGGCTTCTTTGGCATGATATGTATTTAGAAAAAGTTGATAATCGTTAAAAAATTAGTTTTATTAATGCAAAATATTATAAATAGTAGTATAATATTGTATCTTAAAAAGGGAGAATAATTATGAAAAAAAGAATTTTAGTATTAATATTATTGACATTTATATCTTTGATAATGACATCATGTGATATTCAAGTAAATGGACAATCATATGATTTTGCAATAAACTATCTTAGTGAACAAGTTGATGTAACTGTAAATGGCGAATCGCCTTGCGAAAAATATAGCGATGGAACAATTCTTACAATTACAATAAATCCGAAAACAGGTTATGAAATAGATAGTTTTATCATTAATAATGAAGAAAAATCAATTATTAATAATGAATATTTATATAAAATTACAAATGACACAACTATTTTTATAAATATGAAAACGTCAGAAGGTTATTCATTAGAAATAAAAGGAACGCCTAAATTTACATATGAAGTAACTAAACCAAATCAAAATGAAAAATATGTAGCAGGGACAATGATAGAATTAAAAATCACTGATCCGACTAATTATAAATTAGAAAAAGTATTAATAAATAACACTAAAGCAACTGTTGTTGATAATACAACTAGTTTCACAATAAATGAAAATACTATTGTCGAAGTATTTTTTGAATCAATAATTATTAATATTGATGAAGATACTTTAAAATCAATTCAAGGTGATGTAAAAATTTCGGGAATTTATGAACTTGAATATCCTGATTATGACGAAATAAGTCATACAAAATTAACAACAATTTTTGAAAATGATAAAGTACATCAAGAAGAATATAGCGTTGAAGATGATGAATTAACATATAATGTTACGTTCTATAATAAAAATGGTTATGCGGCGACAACAGAAGTAAACATCAAAAATGAAGTGGTTGAAGAAGTAAGCGATAATTTATTCGCGGAATACGACAATCCATTTAAAGATTTAACAGTTTCTGACTTTGAATATGATGATGATGGATACTATCATTTAAAAACAAATCTTGATGAAACTGCATCTGCAATCACAGGTTGGGATGAAACAATTTCGGAATTTAAATTAAAAGTTGAAGATGGCAAAGTTGTAAAAATCATTATCACAACAAGCATTATGACTGATTATTATGATGATTATTATGTTGTATCTTATGATTTAAACGTATCAGACCATGGAACTGCAAAAGTAACTGAGATTAAACCATATGAACATCTTGATGCACATGATACCTTAAAAACGGCATTAGACAAAATTGGTTACAATTATACAGTAAATCATTTAGATCAAGAGCCAGGTTATGAAGACATTGAATATAAATCATATATTTTAGAAAACATCGTTTACTGTGGTTATGAAAGTGATGGTACAACTTCTGGTTATCTAGAAAAAGATGGAAATGTTTATGATTTTACATATGATGGCACAACTGTTACAATTCATGACCCACTAGATTTGGATAGTTTTAAAGATATTCAAAGCGATTTTAAAGGCTTTGTGGCTGAAATATTTGACTATGTTGGCGATGGAAGATACGTTATCAAAAATAGTGATTATGCGGCGGAAGTAGCTTATTTAATTGGTTATGATTATGACGTAAAAATGTTAGGCGATTACGCAACAAGTTTTGAAATCATTTTAAAAAATGACACTTTATATCAAATAAAATATGACTATTTAGTATGGGGTGTTGAAGGAACTGTGACATTAACTTATAGCGACTTTAATACAACAATTTGTCCAATAAAATTAGATAATATGGAACAAGTAACAGTTTTTGATCAATATGCGGGAACTTATGTTACTGAAGATAAGAAACACACAGTTGTTATTGCTCAAAATTCAATTAAAATTGACAATGTTGAAATGGAAATTGAAGGCTTTGATTCAAGCCAAAATATGTTCTATGGAACACTAAATAATGTAGATGCATATGTTATGCAATATTTTGGTAAGAGCGAATTATGGATTGAATATGGTGATACAGGTTATGTTGCGTCAAACGAAAGTTTGTATCTTGGAACAACTGCACCAACAGAATATTATGGAACATTTGAAAGTGATGAGCATAAAATTGTAGTATCTGAAGATGGAATTACATTTGATGGAACCAAATTAGAACTTCTTTGTTATGAATATCTTACTGGTGTTGTATGTAAATTTAATGGTGTAAAATATTATTTATATGTTGATTTAGATGAAAATGATAATGTAGTTTGTTATTTTTTAAGACCGGATATAAGTATTGCATATATTTTAGACTATGTATCAGAAAATGAATAATAATTGATGGGTGCTTTTATAAGTACCCTTTTTTTATTATAGATTATCAATAGGTTTGAAAAAAAATCAAAAAAAGTATATAATTAATATAAATAAATATAAATTAATCAAGGAATGTCTATGAATAATCAAAAAATAGTAAATATTATTGGCGCTGGTTTTGCGGGTAGTGAAGCCGCATATCAATTATCAAAAAGAGGAATTAAAGTAAAATTATATGAAATGAGACCACAAAAAACAACAGGTGCGCATACAACTGGAAATTTCGCTGAACTTGTTTGTTCTAATTCCTTAAGAGCAAAAGGATTAACAAATGCGGTAGGGATTTTAAAAGAAGAAATGCGTCTTATGGGTTCTTTAATTATGGAAGCTGCACTAGCAACAGAAGTTGAAGCAGGTGGCGCACTAGCAGTTGATCGTGAACTTTTTTCAAAATACATAACTAATAAATTAGAAAACGATCCTAACATTGAAATTATTAGAACTGAAGTAATAAAAATTCCAAAAGGACCAACAATTATTGCGAGTGGGCCATTAACAAGTGACGCTTTAAGTGACGCCATAAAAAGATACTACACAGAAGAAAATTATTATTTCTTTGATGCGATTGCGCCAATCGTCGATGCTTCGACAATTGATTATGATAAAGTATTTTTAGCAAGCAGATATAACAAAGGTGAAGCCGCATATTTAAATTGTCCAATGACGAAAGAAGAATTTGAAAAATTTTATGATTTTTTAATTCATGCAGATACAGTAATTCCGGCAGATTTTGAATTAAAAGTATTTGATGGTTGTATGCCAATTGAAGATATCGCTAAAAGAGGTCCACAAACATTATTATATGGGCCTATGAAACCAGTTGGTTTAGATAATCCTGCAACTGGACGCTGGCCATATGCTGTTGTACAACTTCGTCAAGATAATAAAATAAAAACAATGTATAATATTGTCGGTTTTCAAACACATTTAAAATACCCATCACAAGATAAATTATTAAAATTAATTCCTGGCTTAGAAAATGCAAAAATTTTAAGATATGGTGTTATGCATAAAAACACATATTTATGTTCACCAAAAATATTAAAGAATACATATCAAACAGTTGATAACGAAGAATTATTTTTTGCAGGACAAATGACTGGTGTTGAAGGGTATGTTGAATCCGCATCAAGTGGTCTTATTGCTGGAATAAACATGGCAAATCTGTTAAATGGTTTACCGCTTTTAAAACTCGATGCAAAAACTGCAAATGGCGCACTTGCAAATTATATTACAACTGCAGATGTAAAAGACTTTGTACCTATGAATGTTAATTTTGGGATTTTTGAACCAATTACTGATTCAAAAGTAAATAAGAAAAATCGTAAAGAAGCATATGCAGCTCGTGCACTCGAAGAAATAAATAAAATAATAGGTGATGCAAATTGGTAAAAAAGAAGAATACCAAAGCACCATTTACAAAAGCAAAATCAACACCACTTATAAAAAAAATCGACCACGCCTCAATTGATGAAGAAGCCATTAACAAATATCGTGCATATTTAAATGATGAAAGAAATTACTCCGAATATACAATTTTAAATTATATAAATGATATCAAAGAATTTAAGGAATTTTTAGGAACAAATGAATTTGGATATTTAACATCAGTAAATAAAACAAATATTGCAAGATATTATATAAGCCATTTATCAGAAAAAAATTACAAGAAAAAATCAATTGCAAGAAAAATATCAAGTCTTAGAACATTTTATCGTTATTTAGAACGCGAGGGAATTGTTAATGACAATATTTTTGAAAATGTCGAAACACCAAAACTCGATAAACCATTACCGAAAGTATTATATTTTAATGAAATATCAGCGATATATGCATCGATTGATACAACAACGGCACTTGGAATTCGTGATTTTGCGATTTTAGAAATATTGTATGGTTCAGGACTTAGAGTTAGTGAATTATGCAATTTAACCGAAAAAGAATTAGACTACCGAAACAAAACGATAAAAGTATTCGGAAAAGGTCATAAAGAACGTTACGTTCCATTAAATGAACAAGCAATTAGTTCAATAAAAAAATATCTTCTCGTCGCAAGACCTGAACTTAGACTCAATTCAAAATATCCAGAACCAGATGTATTATTTTTAAATAACCATGGAGGACCATTAACAACAAGAGGTGTCAGAGTAATTTTAAATAATATTATTGAAAGAAGTAGTGAAAGTCTGCACATTAGTCCTCATACATTAAGACATACATTTGCGACCCACTTATTAGATGGCGGAGCAGATTTAAGAAGTGTTCAAGAAATGCTTGGCCATAGCAATTTATCAACAACACAAATATATACACACGTATCGAAAGAACAATTAAAAAGAGTTTATCTAGAAGCACACCCTAGAATTAATAAAGGAGAAAAAAATGAAAATTAGAGGTTTTGAAAAAATAACAATTAATGAATTTGTAAAAGCAACAAAAGATATTTCAATGAGTCCAGAAAGACTTTATAATGATATTATTATCCCTACAAGATCAACCATCGGCAGTGCTGGATATGATTTTGCGACCTTAACAAAATTTACGTTAAAACCAGGCGAAACAAGAATTGTTCCAACAGGAATTAAAGCATATATGGATTATGGAGAATTTTTAGCAATTTACATCCGAAGCAGTTTAAGCATCAAATATGGTATCAAACTTGTTAATTCCGTCGCAATCATCGATTCAGATTATTACGATAATCACAAAAATGAAGGTCATATTATGCTCGCAATCGTTAATACAAGTGATAAGCCATATGTATTTGAAAAAGGTGATAAAGTTGCCCAAGGAATCTTTCAAAAGTTTTATATGACTGATGATGATGATGTAATGACAGTAAGAAAAGGAGGAATTGGCTCAACTGGAAAGTAGCCAATATGCAAAATGGAAATTTTAAAAGCCAATCTAGAAGATGCGGAAGAACTATTAAAAGTTCAACAAATATCATTTGAAAAATATGCCATCAAATATGGTGATTTTGATTACAATCCATACCATATGAGCTTATACCGAATGCAATTTAATATTAAATATCGTTTTGGAAGATATTTCAAAGTTGTAAAAGATAACCAAATTATTGGCGGAATTTTTGGCTTTGAACTTGACGACCCTGCAATTATAAAAATTGCTCAATTCTATTTATTACCAGCCTATCAAGGTAGTGGACTTGGTCAAGAAGTATTAAAATTTTATTTGGAAGAAAATGAAAATGCGACTACTTGGTATATTGATACTATTCTTCAAGAAGAATATAATGTCGAATTTTATAAAAAAATGGGTTTTAAAATAATTGATGAAGAAATAGAACATGAAGGACTAACTTTCGTAACAATGTTAAAAAAGAAATAACAAAAGAAAGGATGAAAGAATGCTCGAACTCCAAAATGTAAATAAATTTTATACCAATAATGATATAACTAATTTAGGTCTTCGCAACATTAATTTAAAATTTAATTTAGGTGAAATTGTCGCTATAACAGGTGATAGTGGAAGCGGAAAAAGTACGCTTCTAAATGTTATTGCGAAACTTGATACATTTGATGAAGGTGAAATTTACTATAAAGGTAATGAAACAGCGTATTTTTCAATTAAAGATATGGATGATTTTCGAAAAAATAAAATAGGTTTTATTTTTCAAAATTATAATATCATTGATTCATATACCGTTTTAGAAAATGTTATGGTTCCACTTTTATTAAAAGGCATTAATAAAAAAGATGCAAAAGAAAAAGCCAAAATCCTTATTGATAAAGTTGGCCTTCATGATAAATTAAGAAATAGAGGAAGTAAATTATCAGGCGGTGAAAAACAACGTTGTGTTATCGCAAGAGCACTCGCAAGCGATTGTGAAATATTAATTTGCGATGAGCCAACAGGAAATCTTGACAGTAAAACCACAAAAGAAATCGTTAATTTAATTAAAGAAGTATCACACGATAAACTTGTATTAATTGTCACCCATAATTTTGAAGATTTTCAAGATATTGTGACTAGAAAAATTGTAATGCAAGATGGTGAAGTAATTGATGATATCTATTATCAAAAATTACCAGCAGATTCAGATGTAAATTTAGAACTTGATTATGTTCCATTAAAACAAAAAATTAAATTTAAAATTGCGAAGAACAATATTTTATTTACACCAAAACGTTCATTTTTCATTTTAATTGTATTTTTATGCATTAGTCTTTTTAACATTTTTTTATTTCATAATATTATTTCAACCTATGATACAATCAATTATTATAATAGTTATCGAAATAAACAAGATAATAGACTTTATATCTACAATATAAATAATCAAACTTTAGAACCAGAAAAAATAAATAAATTATGTGATAAGACAATCACTAATTCTTTTTATGAAGATATTAGTTTAATCATTAGCGATGAAAAAACAGAATTGTTCTATGCATATTATAATCAATATATTGATGATTATAAAATTAAAAAAGGAACTTTACCACAAAATGATAATGAAATCTTTGTTGTTTTTCCTTCTGATATGTTAAATGAAAATTATTATAGCTATGATAGAATCGTTAATTCAATTAATAAATTTGTTAATATTACTACATATGATGATTTGGATGATGATGAAAAAGATAATTCAACAGTAGCTAGAAGTACTAACAAATATAAAATTACTGGTTATGGTGAGAATAAAAAAATTGAAAATTGTATTATTTTTGGAACATCTAATTTAGAAAAACAAATTAAAGAATATCTAAAAAATTTTACAATTGAAATTGATAATCAAAGTTTATGGAATAATGAAAATTCACAATTCATCAATTATACTACTTTAGAAGAAGATAGTAATGTAAGTTTTAAAATTTATTTACCTAAAAATTATGATATCGAAAAATGTATTGTAAATATTACAATGAATGATTTATATAAAATCACTGATTATGAAATTTATCTTCATGAAGACGACACAAATAAAATTCAAGTGAATTATTATCCAGAAACATTTGAAAAAAACCAAGTATTTGAAATGAGTGCTTATACAAAAAATCCTGCAAAACTTCAAAAACAAATAATAAATCTAGGATATTTATGCGATATTGTTAAAACATATAATCAAAATACAGAACTAGAAGTAATATTTGGCAATATTCTTAAATATCTTGCAATTATATCAAGTGCTTTCAATTTAATTATCATTTTCTTTATTACTTATTTTATTTTATCAAAAGTTTATAATTCAAAGAAAAATGATTATCAAATCTTGAGAATCTTAGGAATTACCAAAAATGATATGAGTAAAATTGTAATATATGAAATCTTTATACTTGCGGCAATATCATGGCTTCTAGCATTAATAATTTATATTCTTATCACAAAGGGACTAATTTTTGATTCAGAAACGCTTTTAATCTTTTTAATCACATCAATAATTTTTGCATATGCCCTTGCAAAACGTTTCAACAAACGTTTATTCAAATTTAGTGTTTCAAAAAGCCTAAAGGATGGTGAATAAAATGATTAAAATTACCAATTTAAACAAATATTATAACAAAGGTAAAACTAATGAATTACATGTTATTAATAATGTATCATTAGAATTAAATAATACAGGCCTTGTAGCATTTTTAGGCAAAAGTGGTTCAGGTAAAACAACCCTTCTAAATATTATTGGTGGTTTAGATAAACAAGATAGTGGTCAAATAAGTTATGATAATACAACATATTCTAAATATAATATGCATGAACTAGATATTTACCGAAAAGAAAATGTTGGCTATATTTTTCAAAATTACTTATTACTAGATAATATGACAGTAATCGACAATTTAAGAGAAGCCTTAGAAATAATTGGAATAAATAATAAAGAAGAACAAAAAAAGCGAATTGAATATGCTTTAAAAGCAGTTGGTTTATTTAAATATCGCAAAAAACTAGCAAAAAATTTGTCAGGTGGAGAAATGCAAAGAGTATCTATCGCAAGAAGCCTAATTAAAAATTGCAAATTGATTATTGCGGATGAACCAACAGGTAACCTAGACCGTGAAAACACATTAGAAATAATGAATATACTAAAGAAAATTAGCCAAAAAACTTTAGTATTACTTGTAACTCATAATGAAGAAATGGCAGAAGCTTTTGCCCAAAGAATAATTAAAATCAAAGATGGCACAATAGTCGATGATTATATTAATGCTGAGATGGGAAAAATTCATGATAAAAGTACAAATAACATTTATCTCAAAGATTTAAACCATCAAACGTTAGAAAATGAAAATATTTCAATTGATGTATATCAAGAAAATGATAAAAAAATCAAACTAAAATTATTCATTAAAAATGATACAATATATTTTCAAACAAACCATAAAATTAATAACATCAATAATACCGATATAAACTTAATTGATGATCACTATCAAGAAGAAATAAAGATCGATAATAAAAACTATCAATTTGATATTTCTTGGTTTGATAACAACAAAGAAAATTCATTTTGGCAATCATTTACAAATAATTTAAAAAATGCATGGAAACATTTTCGAAATACAACTAAAAAAGGCAAAATATTTCATTTCATTTTCTTTTTAATTGGAATAATCATCGCAAGCTGTGTAATTAGTTATACAAACTATCTTGCAAACGATAATAATTTTGAAGATGTCGATACTTATGTTATTTATCGAAATAGCTATATGTTAACTTATCCCAATATTAGTGGATTAGATCAAAAAGAATTAATCAAAAATGATTATATAAGTGATATTTATGCATATGAATCTTTTTCATTCAATATTGAAAAAAGCCTAAATTCATCAATTACAACATATTATATGATTGAAGCACATTTACACCCAGTTAGTTTAATTAAAAATGATAAATTAATTACAGGTTCTAAACCAATTTATCAAAATGAAATTCTCATAAGCAAAAATATTGCTGATCTAATCATTGAAAAAGAATTACTAAATAATTATAATGATTTATTAGGAAGCACAATAAAAAATTTAACAATAACCGGTGTTATTAATGATAACAATAATGCTTTTTATACACCAGATGCATATTATCTTAATACAATTATAACAGTTTATAATCTTAGAAACGAATGGTATGATACTTCAAGAAGCGTATTTTACGTAGGAAGCGAAAATGAATTTACATATGAAATAATAAAAGGTTCAAAAGAGTTAACAAGTAACGATGAAATCTTAATTGCATCAGATATCGCAAATTATTACAATTTAAATGTAGACGATGTAATTACATTTAAATGGCAAGACACCACAACTGACTATAATAAAATATATAAAATTGGCGGAATTTTCAAATCAAGCCAAACAAATCAAAAATATGGTTTTATAACAAAAGATTTATTATTAAGAGGGTATAATATCGATCTTGCAACACTCAACCAAGAAAACTTTACTGGTTTTAACGACTGCATTAAAAGTAACTATCAACAAATTATTAATAATAAATATTTAGTAATTAATCTTGATGATATTAAAGATAATGAAAATTATGGCTTTAACATAACAAAAGGAAAATTACCAGTTGCGGACAATGAAATCCTCATAAGTGAACATTACGATGTTCCAATTGGCAAAACCTTAACGATTGATAACCAGGAATACAAAATAGTTGGAACTTATCAAGTTAAAAATGGACTTGACAATTTAGCATTTATTATTGCGAAAGACAAGACATATTTACAATTATTAGTTAATTGGGTGGAAAAATTAGTTATTGAATACGGGTTTAATCCATCTTTTCAAGTGAAAAATTTAAATGAATTAACAACATATCTAAAAGAAAAAGATTTTTCAATATCAACAATTTATGATTATCAATTCAAAATAGAAACAATTAGCACTAAAAATAAAAAAAATTCATTACTATTAACAACAATCGTTCTTGCGATAGTATGTGTAGTTTACATCTATTTTTCAACTAGAGCTAGTATCTTTAGCGAAGTAAAAAACATTGGTGTATATCGTTCAATTGGGAAAACTCGTCTTCAAATAATAAAATCATATATTGCAAATATTTTTATTCAATCATCATTTACTGCATTATTAGGTTATATTTTAACAATCATATTTGTAAGTTACTTTAACTTAAAAATCATAAATATTCTTGGAACACCACTAATATCAATGAATTTTGGAATTTATTTAATCGGAATAATAGTATTATATTTAATCAATATTATTGTTGGATTAATTCCTGTTCTAAGATTAATGAAAAATACCCCAAGTGAAATTAATTCAAAATATGATGTATAAACCAAAATAATTAAGAACCGTTTT
>CAYVQA010000018.1:0-20204 GCA_964453965.1 uncultured Staphylococcaceae bacterium | reverse complement strand
ATTTTAATAATTTCTCTTTCTCTTTGTTTAGGATATGGAATTACTTTAGTTGATGTTTTTTTTGCATTCTTAAAAAGTATCAATTTAAATTATATCAGTGATTTATTATCAAATAATGTTTTAAATATGTTCGTAATAGCATTTATTCTATCATGGATTTTGCCTGAAGATATGGATGTCTCAAAAAACTGAATATTATAAAAATAAAAACGATAATCGCAACTTTGATTAGTTACATATTATCGTTTTTTTATTTATTTAGTTGTTAATGAATCATTTATTATAAATTTAATTTTAATAGCATTAATAATTGGCTTAATATAACAAATAGTTATACAAAATACAATTAAAATTGCATAGTGACAAATATAAACTAACCAACCATGATTTTCATTAAGAAATGGGAGACCATCAGCTGGTGGTGAAACAACATACATAAAATTTATATTACTGACACCATCATAAACAATACTATTGATGTATACTGCAAATAAAAATAATCCAATAAGACTCTTTAAACAATTAAAATAATCTTTAATTGTTAAATTGATTTCTTTCAAAGTCACAATATTCAAAGCATAAACTATTATTGCAATATGATATATATTATATTGTAAAGTAATAATTAAATAGTTTAAGGAAGAAGATGTGGGAATTAATAGTGCCGCAAGTCCTCCACATAAACAACTTGGATACATAAAGCAAAGAATTAAACGTTTAAGTTTTTCACTATTTGTAAATTTAACAATTGTTACAAGAATAATTTGAATAGAGCATAATTGAAATGGTAAATCTGTTTTTGGTAACATACCGCCATAAATATCTTCGTTTTGAATAATATAAAAAAAGATTTTAACAATTTCGCTTGTAATACCAATATAGAACATGATTTTTGTAACATTATCAAATGATATTTTTTTACTTAATATAAATAATCCAATTATGATAACGAGTGATAAAATTAAAATTATAATGTGTTTTGTACTAAACATAGAAACTCCCTTATTTTATAAATATTGATAAATTTTTAAAAAATACATAGGATTATAACAAATATTTACAAATTTTTCAATACATTGGTTTTGTAAAAAATATCTTTTTCACCACATCAGTCAGCAAATTTAGAAAAAGAAAACCACCATATTTCAGGTGACTCGATATTCATTTTTATCATTCGTTTCGCTGAAGCACATTTCATTTCGTTGACAGGGTTATTGTTTCGTTGATATACCTTTCATTCCGTAGTGCTATGTGCAAAAAGCAAAAAGCCCTGCAAAAGCATCTAATGATACTCCTGCAAGGCTAACTTCTTACATTACATATAGGAAAACAATTCCTTTATGTAAAGAAAAAAGGTTTGACACAAATCGTATCAAATCTTTGATTATCAAATGGTGCGCCTAGAGGGAATCGAACCCCCATCAACAGGATCGGAACCTGATACCTTATCCATTAGACCATAGGCGCAAGCACTAAATATCATAGCACATATTTCATTTTTTTTCAAGCAAAGAAAACTTTAAAATAATAAAAAAAACAACTTTTTTTAAATGCATTCAAAATAATTGAAAAAAAACTTAAAAAGTGCTATAATAAGAAAAGAAAATAGATATTAATAAAAGTTGATTTTATCATAAATTTATTGATTTTCAAAAAGAGGTGAGAAAATGAGTGTACAAAATCAAGTTTTAAAAGTAAAGGAAGCATTAAAAAATCATCCAGAGATTAAAATAATTGCGGCGGTTAAGTATTTTGATGTTACAAAAACCAAAGAAATTGTTGAAGCAGGAATTACTGATATTGGTGAAAATCGTAAAGATGCTTTTTTAGAAAAATATACAGCCTTAAAAGATATGGGAATAACTTGGCATTATTTTGGCACCATTACAATACCACCACGTCTTAATTCTAATTTTATCGATGCAATCGATTATTTACATTCTTTAGAAACAATAGATCTTGCAAATGCAATAAATAAAACACGTAAACGTAAAGAACCACTTAAATGTTTCGTAAAAGTCGATGTAACAGGTGGCAAATCAGGATTATCAGAAACAAAAGTTATTCCATTTATTAAGAGTTTAGCAAAATATGAAAAAATTGAAGTTGTGGGATTAATGACAGTCGGTAAATTCACCTATGATGAAGAATATTTAGCACAAATATTTGATACGATGGTTGAATTAAAAAATGAAATTCAAGAATTAAATATTCCTAATGCACCATGTACAGAATTATCAATGGGAATGAGCAATGATTATTTAATTGCAGCAGAACATGGTTCAACAATGGTTCGCTTAGGAAAAGTATTTAGCTAGGAGTTTTACATGTTTAAAAAAGAAAAAAAATTATACGTTAATTCATTTGATCGCTTGTATCAAATTGTCTTAAAAAATGAAAATATTAATGACCAATTAATCGATTTAGCCGATAAAATAATTAATGACTGTCCTGTTTTAGTTGTTTTTAGTGAAATAACGGACGAAAAGACAGCAAATTACGTATCAGTTTTTTTATCAGGTGTATGTTATGCCCTAAATGGAAAAACATGTCAAATTGGCAATGAATCATATTTGTTTGCCAGTGCTGAATCACTAAAGGATGGCAGTATCAATCAATATTTAAAAGAAATGGAGAATGATTAATGAATTTTTTAGTAATGCTTAGCATGTTGAGTAGTGCATTAATAATTCTTTATTATGTTTTAAATGCGTATTTGTATTATATGATTTTAATAATCATTCTTTCTTGGATACCAGGCATTCAAGAAAAAAGTTGGTATCAAGCATTAAGCAAAATTAGTGATGCTTATATTGGCAGATTTAGGGGCTTAATTGTTATTGGCTATTTGGATTTTACGCCTATTATTGGTTTTACTTTTTACGAATTAGTATTAATATTATTATCTAATGTAATAATACCGGCGGTAATTTAGTGATTAATGATTTTAAAAGAAGCATAGGTGACCTTGAAAGATTAAGTAATCAAGGTGAAAAGATGTTGACACGTTTTTTAGATTTAGAGGAACAAAACTTTGCTGATACCCTAAAAAAAGATTATGAAATAAATTTTTTCGGTGGATTCCCTAATTCTGAACGTAAAAGGGCAATTATAAATAAAAAAAATCCAAAAATATCCGAATATAAAATAATTGTATATCAAATAATTTATCCGCCAATGTTGAAATTAACTCATCGAATAGTTTTAGGAAACTTAATGAGTTTAGGAATAAAAAGAAATAATATTGGCGATATTATAGTAACTGATACGGAAACATATTTTTTAGCGTGTGCTGAAATTGGAAGTATCATTGAACAAGAATTTGTTAAAATAAATAATACGCCAATTACATTAAAAAAAGTATCATATGAAAAAATAACATCATTAGAACAAAATAAAACAAAAGAAATTTCGTTAATTGTTCCGAGTTTAAGACTAGATGTGATTTTGTCAGATGGATTTAGAATTTCTCGAAAAGACGCAAAAGATAAAATCGAATGTGGATTGGTGTTTATAAATAATAAAGAAATTAATAAACCTGATTATGAAGTAGAGCTAAATAATATTATTAGTTTTCGTCATAATGGGAGAATTAAATTAACGGAAATTGGTAAAAAAACCAAAAAAGAACGTATTGTAATAAAAATAGAAATATATCAATAAATAACATATTTATGTAAGGAAGACAGGAGAATCAAGATGAAGGATTATAAAGATAGTTTATTAATGATGAAAACAGATTTCCCAATGCGTGGTAACTTGGGAGTAAATGAACATAATATCCAAAAATTTTGGGATGATAATGATTTATACCACAAAGTATTAGAAAAAAACAAAGGTCAAAAAGCTTTTTATTTACATGATGGGCCTCCTTATGCAAATGGTAATATCCATATTGGACATGCTGAAAACAAAGTTTTAAAAGACTTTTTAGTAAGATATAAAACAATGAATGGCTATTATTCACCATATGTTCCAGGATGGGATACACATGGATTACCAATCGAAAATGCTTTAACAAAAAACAAAAAAGTAAATCGTAAAGAATTAAGCATTAGTGAATTTAGAAGTTTGTGTCGTGATTATGCTTTAGAACAAGTTGAAATTCAAAAAAATGGTTTCAAACGTTTAGGTGTTTTAGGAGAATGGGATCATCCATACATTACATTAGATCCACATTTTGAAGCAGAACAATTAAGAGCATTTGGAATTATGGCTAAACGCGGTTTAATTTTTAAAGGGTTAAAACCTGTTTATTGGTCACCATCTAGTGAAACAGCCTTAGCAGAAGCTGAAGTTGAATATCAAGATGTAACAAGCGCTTCAATTTATGTTGCATTTCCAGTTGTTGATGGCAAAGGAGTACTTAATTCTGGTGATGAATTAGTAATTTGGACAACTACACCATGGACATTACCTGCCAATTTAGCAATTTGTGCAAATGGTGAATTTGAATACAGTGTTGTAAACGTAAATGGTCATCACTATGTAATCGCGAGTGAATTACTAGAAACTGTTTCAAAAACAATCGGTTTTGAAAACTATATTGTTGAAAAGAAAGTTAGTGGTAGTTCATTAGAAGGAATAACATATCATCATGTCTTCTTAGAACGTATTTCACCAGTTATCTTAGGAGAACATGTTACTTTAGATGCTGGAACTGGTTTGGTTCATACTGCACCTGGCCATGGTGAAGATGACTTTATTGTTGGTAAAAAATATAATTTAGATATTTTATGCCCAGTTGATTCAAAAGGCTTTATGATGCAAGAAGCAGGCGAATTTGCAGGATTATTCTATGAAAAAGCAAATGACGCAATTTTAAATAAATTAACTGAACTTGGTGTCTTATTAAAACGCCAAGATATAACTCACTCATATCCACATGACTGGCGTACTCATAAACCAATTATCTTTAGAGCTACTGCTCAATGGTTTGCGTCAATTGAATCATTTAAAGAAGATATTTTAAAAGAAATTCATAATATTGAGTGGTCACCTGCTTGGGGCGAAGTAAGAATGACAAATATGATTAAAGATCGTGGTGACTGGTGTATTTCACGTCAAAGAGTATGGGGAGTGCCAATTCCTGTATTTTATGCGGAAGATGGAAGTGCTATTCTTGATGTCGATGTAATTAATCATGTTGCAGATATTGTTGAAGAAAAAGGAACTAATGCTTGGTTTGATTTGAGTGCTACAGAATTATTACCTGCTGGCTTTACTCATCCTGGAAGTCCAAATGGTATTTTCACAAAAGAAACAGATATTATGGACGTTTGGTTTGATTCTGGGACTTCACATCAAACTGTTATGACAAAAGATTTAGGCGTATATCCTGCTGATGTTTATTTAGAAGGTTCAGACCAATATCGTGGATGGTTTAATTCAAGTTTAATTACCGGTGTTGCTTTAAATGGTAAAGCTCCATATAAAACAGTTATCAGTCATGGCTGGACGCTTGATGGTAATGGTCAAAAAATGAGTAAATCATTAGGTAATACAATTGATCCAGTTAAAGTATGTAATGAATCAGGAGCAGATATTTTTAGATTATTAATTGCAAGTATTGACTATCATGCGGATGCGCGATTATCAAAAGATTTAATTAAACAAATTAGTGAAGCATATCGTAAAATACGTAATACATATCGTTTCTTACTTGGTAATTTATTTGACTTTGACCCAACAAAAGATAAAATTTCATATGAAAAACTAGGTGAAATTGATAAATATATTTTATGTAGATTAAATGAAGTAATTGAAGAAGTTCATACAAATTATCAAAAATATGAATTTGATGAAGTATATCGTAATGTCTTGAACTTTATGACAAATGAACTTTCCGCATTCTATCTTGATTTTACAAAAGATATTTTATATATTGAAGAAAGCGACAATATTGAAAGAAGAAGTATTCAAACAGTTTTCTATGAATGCTTAAAGTCATTAGTTTTATTAATGACACCAATTCTTCCACATACAGCTGAAGAAGTCTACAAATATATGCCTAAAGAAGAAAATGCGCCAATTAGTGTATACTTACTTGATATGCCAATTGCAACAAAACTTCAAGGAAGTGAAGATATTTTAAGTCGTTATAATAAATTTATGACTATTAGAAGTGATGTTTTAAAAGCATTAGAAATGGCAAGAAATGAAAAAATTATTGGTAAAAGCTTAGTTGCAAAATTAACATTTAAACCAACTCTAGAAGTTAAAAAATTATTAGATACATTAAATATTAATTTTGCAAAAGTCTTTATCGTATCAGAATATAATTTAACAACTGATGAAATTGCTGGTTATCAAACTGATTCGGGAATTATTAAAGTTGAATTAATGCAAGGTGAAACTTGTAGCAGATGTTGGCAAACAGTTCACCATATTGATGAGAATGAATTATGTCCTAGATGTTCAAAGATAATTACTAAAACCAATTTTATTAAAAATCTCGAAAAATAAAAAGATATGAGGGAGTAGAGAATAAATATGATTATCCATTTTTTCAAAAAAAGAATTAGTGAATGTTTAAATTACACTGAATTATTAGATGAATATTTTTGTTCAATCCCTAATTGTACTATAACATCAAACGATGCTTTAGTTGATATAGCTATTTTAGAACCTAGTTTTGATTTTACATATCATTATTGTGTAACAAACAGAACTCGTGTTGTAAATATGTATCGTTTAAGTTCCGATTATATTAATACTAATATTTTAATTGATATTCCGGCTCTTTTACCAAATTTTTTAATTCGAAGAATGTTACAATCCGTATCAGAATTATGTAAAAGATTTGACTTATTTATTTACCATGATTATGTAAAAGATGTAACGAAATTTGATATGTTAGATTTATTATCTGTTATCGCAAGAGAACAACATGATTATATAATAAATAATCCCAAAAAATATTACTTTATGGAAAGAGAAAAATTAATGACTGCTTGTAGTTATTTACATATAATGAAAGATATTTCTGAGGTAATGACAGTCGATGCAATGATTTTACCATATGATGTTTTATATGATAAAGAAACAGAAAAAGTTGCATTAAGTGTAACATGGCAAGTAGGAGCTCCAACAGTTTTTCCACCAAACCTTGATTATGTTTATGTAGAAGAAGAAGGAAATCTATTATCAGTAATTCCTGCAGAAGTATTTTTCAAATATAGTAAAAAACTAATGCATGAAATTGCAAAAGATAAAACAATTAACTATGAAGTAGATATGGATTTATTTTATTTAAATGAAAAAAATGCTTTAAAAGCAAAAAAACAAGTAAAAAAAATGCGAAAATCAATGTTAAATACAAGCCGCTTTATGGCTATAAAAATTATTGATGTTTTAGAAAAATAATAATAGGAGAAAACAATGAATAAATATATTGATCATACAATTTTAAAAGCAACTGCTACTGAAAGCGATATTGTAAAATTATGTAATGAAGCAAAAGCTTATAATTTTAAAAGCGTATGTGTAAATCCTGCTAATGTTGCATATGCAAAAAGATTATTAAATGGTAGTGATGTCTTAGTTTGTACAGTAATAGGCTTTCCTCTAGGTGCTAATACAATCAACGTTAAGATGCTTGAAACACTTGATGCCATTTCTAATGGTGCTGATGAAATTGATATGGTAATTAATGTTGCAAAAGCAAAAGATGATGATTTTGGTTATATTGAAAATGAAATCAAAGCTGTTGTAAGTGCTGCAGGTGGAAGATGTGTAAAAGTAATACTAGAAACTTGTTATTTAGCAAATGAAGAAATTGTAAAAGCTTGTAATGCGGCAAAAATGGCTAAAGCAACTTTTGTCAAAACATCAACAGGCTTTGGAACTGCTGGTGCGACAGCTGAACATGTTGCATTAATGAAACAAACAGTTGGCGATGAATTACAAGTAAAAGCAAGTGGTGGAATTAGAACCCTTGATGATGTAGAAAGAATGATTACTGCTGGCGCAACACGTATTGGTGCATCTGCAGGTGTTCAAATTATGAAAGAATTAGAAGAAAGAGGAGCAGAATAATGATTGTAAAAGCTACTCCTCACATTCAAGTAACTGATACTACTGAAATCGCAAAAACTGTATTAATGCCTGGCGATCCATTAAGGGCTGAATATATTGCAACTACATACTTAGAAAATGTAAAAAAATTTAATAACATAAGAGGTATGTATGGCTTCACAGGAACATACAAAGGAAGAAGAATTTCAGTTATGGGAAGCGGTATGGGAATGCCAAGTATAGGTATTTATTCATATGAATTATTTAATCATTATGGAGTTGAACAAATTATTAGAATTGGTTCAGCAGGTTCATATGATCCAAACTTAAATCTTTACGATGTTTTTGTTGTACGTGAAGCCTATTCAGAATCTTCATATGCTTTAACACAAAATGGTGATGAAAATACAGTAATTGCGGCAAATGAAGATTTAACAAATCAACTTGTTGACATTGCGAATAAGTTAAACATTCCTGTTCATATGGGAAGAACACATTCATCAGATGTTTTCTATCGTCAAGGTGGAACAGATTATAAACATTTATATAATGATTTAAAATGTTCATGTGTTGAAATGGAATCATTTGCATTATTCCATAATGCTAATGTTTTAGGAAAAAAGGCCGCATGTTTATTAACAATTTCGGATTCATTTATTAAACCTGAAATCACAACTGCAGAAGAAAGACAAACATCTTTTAATCAAATGATGTTAATTGCTTTAGAATTAGCAGAATAAGCAAAATAAGCTAGGTTATCTAGCTTATTTTTTGGCTTATTTAGGTTTTATCTAATCGCAATAACATATTTGAAATTAATTTTCACATCGCGATAATCAAAATTATATTTTTTAATGGAAATTAAATGCTGCAAGTTAAATAAATCAACTTCATAAATAATGCTTTTTTCCCATAGATAATTAACAGAATTTGTGATTTCTTCAATTAAAATTGTTTTCGCATCTAAAAAATTTGACTCTATTTCATTGACATAATTATTAATAATTACTGTTGTATCAATTGTAAAATTGATGGTTAAAAGGTTTTTCTTTAACTGTTTTTTTAATTTAAATTTATGTAAATCAAAAGCTAATACTTGATTATTATATATTATCGATAAACGATAATTTTCTAAATTATTTAAATATTTAACACCCATAAATTCTGATGCTTCAAAAAATATAGCAGTATTATTATTATTAAATGCAGCTAAACCACGTAAATACAAAGTAATATATTCGTCTTCATTTTTATTAAATGTATCATAACTAATATTGATTACCGGATAAGTAATATTATAATTATGAGATATTACGTCATTTAAAAATTCATGTGCTTTTGGAATATGATATTTATTATAATTACTTGAATTTGTTAATAGTGTATAATACGCTGAAGTTTCTGTAAAATTTTGCACTTTGTATATTTCACTTATATCATTTTCGGTTAATAAAACACTGAAATTTAAATAATTGTCATAATTATTGATTAAAAATGTCCTAATGTTTTTAAGATGAATATCAGAACAAACATTTTTTGTCAAAATTAGTGTTTTTAAATGATGTAAATCGATAATGATTTCGGAATTTTCATAAATTTTATCGAGTGCAATTGTTATTGATAAATCACTGCTTTTTGCGACATAAGCTAATTTATCACCTTCAGTTGTCGCAAGTTCGATTTGCGTTAAATTTAGATTATTAATTATGTAAATGTAAACAGTATAATTATGCGTGTTTTCATCATAATCAATCCCCATGCTTGCCGCATAATGAACTGAATTAACTTCCTTATAATCATAACATCCAGTTAAAGAAAAAAATGAAATAAAATAAAGTAAAAAAAATATTTTTTTCATTCCTTATTCTCCGGAATAAAATAATTCATTGCTTTTTTAATTTCACCTGGGATAAAAGGAAAAAGATATGGAACGCCAACTGATTTTAAACTAAATAAATAGTAAATAATAATGACGCTGCCAATAATAAAACCAACAAAACCAAATAAAGCAGAAACAATTAAAAGAATAAATCGTAAAATCGAAATACTTGTAACAAAACGGGGATTATTGCTCACCGCAAAGCCTGAAATATAACATATAGATGTTAACATCAAAATTAAAGATCCTATAAAACCGCTTGTAACTGCATTTTGTCCAATAAAAATTCCACCAAAAAGGACAATAATATTTTGAACATACCCAAGCGGTGAGTGGCTTGTTGATAAATTATAGAGTTCAAAGAAAAATAGTACAATTATAATTTCAATTGACATTGGTAGAATTGTTCCACGTTCGGTAATTTTAATACTTGCAATTAAACGTAACGTTAAAGCATTAGAATGAAAATTCATCAAAGCCACAAAAAAGCCTAAAAAGAAAATTGAAAAGAAAAGACAAAAAATAACTAAAATTCGTTTAAAAATCGTAAAAAACTTTGGTGAATCTATTTCATCTTTTGCAGTGGTAAAGTTAAAAAATAATCCAGGTAGAATAATTGCAATCGGATTACCATCAACTATAATCACTGCTTTTCCTTTTAAAAGGTGTTCACATAATAACTCAGGCGATCCTGAACAATTAGAAAGAGGAAAAATACTTTTTTTCTCAAATAAATTACTAATCGTATTAATATTTGTCACCGCATGCAAAGAAGAAGACGATAATATTGTTTCAATTTGTTTAATATAATTTTTATTTTTATAATCATTTAAATAAAGTAAATATGTATCAGTATTTGTAATATTTCCTAAAACAAATTTTTTAACAATTAAATTAGGCGTTTTTATTCGATTTTTAATAAGTAATAAATTAGTACTTGCACTTTCTATTAATCCATCACGAGCCTGAAATAAATTAGTTGGATCTAATTGACTTTCATTTATTGAACGACTAGGAAGATTCATTAATGAAAAATGATAATAATAAACATCTTTTTCATTCGCAATCATCAAAATTAAATTTCCTGTTGATAATAGATAATCAATATTTGTCAAAGTTAAAACAGTTAATTTTGAACATATTGCTTTAAAATTTTCATCCAAGGTGCCATAATTTTTTTCATTAATATAAGGATAAATATATGCAAAAAAATATTTTATATCAATCATTCCTTTTAAAAAAAGGAGCGTCAATGTCTTTTCTTTAATATTACAATTTACATATTTATAATTTTCTTTATCTTGATAAGTTTTTCTTAAGACATCATAAAAATTATTGTTTGACATTTCGATTTTCCTTTCTCACAATAATCTGTAAAATAAGATAAAAAACGATGATCAAAATACTAAGGAAAATTCCAAAAACAAGATGGATAGAATTATAATCATCAATTTTCATTAAAACATAAGGACATACAAAGATTGATATTATAAGAAGTAAAGTAGTAATGCTTTTAAATTTAGCTTTTTGATAAACTCTTAATAAATACAAGTAAAGACTATTTTTAATTATTAAAAGGTACATAATATCAATTAAAATTACAAAATCAAGCGATTCACTAAGGGGATCTAATTGATAAATTCGATATTTTAAAAGAGCAGGTTGATTAAAAATTTCAAATGTATCGGGTAGTAAAAATAAATAATTATCTGCCATCATTAATAATGCACTGAATCCAGCTAAGATAGTGATAATTATAAAATCTTTTTTGGTAAAATCTTTTTGTAGATGGTTTTTAAATGGTAAATACATTAAAAGATCAAGAAATGAAAAAAGTGTTACAAAAATAATCTCACCCTTTTTAAAATTAAATGATATTAAACTTAAAAACGCAATATTACGATTATTTGCACAAAAGATGGTGAGCAAATTAGGAATAAAAAATAATATTCCTAGAAAAAACCCTAAATAAAAAATAAAATTCAAATGTTTATGAATTAATAAAATAATTAATGTAAAAAAAACTAATAAGATAATTAGTGGTGTTTTTGGATAAAACCAATTTCTAAGAATAATCGTAAAACAAAAAAGGCTATAAATGATTGACACTAATAAATAAAGACAAGTTGGAATCTTAATAAGATAATTATTGGCAATTTTTTTAATGATATTTAATTTTGGGAATTTTAGAAAAATAATTAAGATAATTGAAAAAATTATTAAAATAATTACCAAAATTAAAGCATTTTCTTTTTCATAATGCATTAATACTGATGAAATCATAAATTCAAAATTCCATGTTAAAATTAAATATAAACAAAATAAAACCATAAACTTGGGTATTTTAATAAATTTTTCCATTTTATCACCATTTATATTATTAACCAATGATTAAATAAATATGAATTTTTCAAAAAAAACTTAAGATTTTATAAAAAAATTTATTTTTAAAAAAAAGTTTAGTTTTATAAAATGAAATAAGTAAAAATAAAAAAATAATTATTATAATTACGAAAAAATATAAAAAAACAAACTAAAAAATAAAAAAAAGCCCGTTTGCAATTAAATAAAAAATTAGTTATAATATTATCAACCAAATAAACAATTAAGGGGGGGTATAATGTTTAATTCGGTTATTTTAGTAGGACGGGTAGTGGAAAAACCAGTATGTAAACAACTAGAAAGTGGTTTAAATGTTTCGACGTTAACTTTAGCAGTTACCAGGCCATTTAAAAATTCTGATGGTGAATACGATACCGACTTTATTAAGTGCACACTTTGGGAAGGAATTGCGGAGATAGCTTCACAATTTTGTACTAAAGGCTCAGTTGTAGGAATTAAGGGAAGATTGTCGGTTAGAACAAGTGAAATTACAATTGATGAACAAAAAAAGAACTTGAAAACCTTAGAAGTAATCGCAGAAAGAATTTCTTTAATTCATACAATTAAGGAGGTTGATGGAATGTAAGAAAAAAGTGTGGTATGAAAATTCATACCGCACAATTTTTGATTTTTTTTAATAATTTTAGTATAATAGTAATAATTTATTAATTTATGGAGAAAACAAGATGCGTCAATATTTAGAATTACTAGAAAAAATAAAAAAAGATGGCCATATCAAAGATGATCGGACAGGCGTTGGGACAATTTCTTATTTTGGTTATCAAATGCGTTTTAATTTACAAGAAGGATTTCCTCTTTTAACAACAAAAAAAGTCCATTTACGTTCAATCATTCATGAACTATTATGGTTTATTAAAGGCGATACAAATATTCGCTATTTAGTTCAAAATAATGTGCGAATATGGAATGAATGGCCTTTCGCCACATTTCAAAAATCAGCGGATTATCAAGGCGAAACATTAGAAGAGTTTGTCCAAAAAATTAAAGATGATGAAGAGTTTGCCAAAAAATATGGCAATTTAGGACCTGTATATGGTGAACAATGGCGTGGCTTTCGTGGCCCGGATGGATTATCAGTTGATCAACTCGCAAAAGTCATTAATGAAATAAAAAATAATCCAAATTCACGTCGTTTAATTGTCAATGCTTGGAATCCAACTTTAATTGACCAAATGGCCTTGCCACCATGTCATGCATTATTTCAATTTTACGTTTGTGACAATAAATTATCATGCATGTTATATCAAAGATCAGCTGATGTATTTTTAGGCGTTCCATTTAACATTGCGTCATATTCTTTATTAACAATGATGATTGCGGACATATGTGGTTTGGAACTTGGTGAGTTTATCCATACAATTGGTGATGCACACATTTATCTAAATCATATTGAACAAGTTAATCTCCAACTTTCAAGAACACCAAGAAAATTACCAAAAATGATTATTAAAAATCATCATCAAGATATTTTAGATTATGTTTATGAAGATTTTGAATTAGAAGGATATGATCCATATCCAGTTATTAAAGCGGAGGTAGCAGTTTAATGATCAATTTAATTTGGGCAATGGATGAAAATAATTTAATTGGCTCAAAAAACACCTTGCCATGGTATTACAAAGAAGATCTTCAATATTTTAAAAAACAAACCTTAAATAATGATTGTTTGATGGGATACAACACGTATCTATCAATTATAAATCGTTTAGGGCATCCATTAACAAATAGAAACAATTATGTTTTATATAATCAAAAAATCGAAGATGATGTTACAACAATTACTAATTTAGATGAATTTTTAAATAAATATCAAAATAATGAAAAAAAATTGTTTGTAATTGGGGGAAAATCAGTTTATGAACAATGTATTGATTATGCTGATTTTTTATACATTACGAGAATTCATAAAACTTATGAAGGTGATACATATTTCGAAAAACTTAATTTAGATAATTTCGTAAAAATTTCGAATATTGACTCATGTGATTTATCATTTGAAATATATAAGAGGAAATAATATGTTATTTGTTTTATCTTTAATTTTTACATTTGGTAGTTTTATTGTATCAATGATATTAAATATTATCGCTAAAACACCAATTTGGTTAACATTAATATATAGTGTACTTTGGTTTTTAGGTTTTTTAGCATTTTTTTCGGTAATTATTTTACTATTATTATTAATACTATGGAATATTTATGCGAAAAATCCTAAATCAGATAGTCGGTTTCGTTGGGCTTTAGCTGTTGATATTGCAATGTTTTCAGTTTATTGGCTTCACATCCGCGTTAAAGTAAATGGAATGGAAAAACTTCCAAAAGAACGTCCATTTGTAATCTATTCAAATCACCAAAACTTTATGGATATGTTTATTTTATATCAAACTTTTCGTAAATATCCTCATTCAACCCTTTTCAAACAGGAAATTTTAAAATACCCTTTAGTACGAGGTTTTGCATTAGGGTTAGGAGGTACATCGATAGATCGGCATAATGATAGAGCAGCTATAAAGTCAATTTTAGACACAATTAAAAAAGTTAAAGATGGTCAAACTTTTTTAATTTTTCCAGAAGGTACACGAACAAAAGATACAAACCTTAATGAATATAAACCTGGGTCATTTAAAATTGCTCAAAAAGCTAATGTACCATTAGTCGTTCTTACAATTGATAATGCATATAAAATAACAAAAAATATGGTTATAAAAAGAAATATTGTCGATGTTACAATTGTTGATGTAATTTATCCAAATGATTTTCCTGAAACAACTCAAGAACTTGCAAAAATGGTTGAAAATAAAGCTAATGATTCAATTCAAAAGATGCGTAAAGAAAAAAATTATTTAAAAGTACCTGAAAAATATTTAAATAAAAAAAAGATGGAGTAATATGAAACTTCATCTTTTTTAAAAGATTATCCAAAAAAAACTAAAGAATAAAGAACTAATTATAAAGTGGATCAAACGGAAAAATAAATAATTTTTAATTTTTAATTTATTATTCATTGCATTAATTGTTTGAATTATGATTGAAAGACCATTAAAAGAAAATAGAGCTAATAGAAGCAGTAAACACAAAAATTGATTACTAATATGCTTAATTATATAATTAGAGCCAATGGTAATTTCAAAAAATGCAGTAATTAAAGAAGAATATTTAAAAGGAAAAAAGTGATTAATAAAATTGCTTAAAAATGCGACAATCAGCATAATATAAAGAATTTTAAGTAAGATTGCATAGCCATTATCAATAATCTTATTAAAAATATTAAAAAATGAAAAATCATTTTTAAATGAATAATTATTCTTAAAAGAAAAATTATTTGGTAAATGCGATAAACGATAAATAAGACTTGAAGATAAAAATAATGAAAAAAAGGCAAATAAAAAATATTTTTTAAAAATTAAATTAATAAAAATAAAAGAAAAATGTGAACTACATCTCATCAAACGATTACCTTCAGAAATTGAAATTAAATTATCTTCAACCGCATCTTTAATCATCATTGTAATTGTTGGATTTCCAGTAAAAAAACTTAAAATGAAAATAGTTGTCGCAGTTACATTTTCAAAACGATAAATAGGATTTAAAAACTTATATAAAACATTAAATAAACCTGGCATTGATAATAAGAAATTACTTAAAACATACATAGGCAAAAGTGAAGGAACAATTAAGGAAAACCATAAATAAGTTGTTTCTTTAACAATTATTTGAAATTCATTAATATAAAGAAAAGAATTAATCATCATAAAAATGATTAATACAGTAAAAATTAATTTAATTATTTTCTTCATTGAGATTAATAATTATTTCAGTATTTGGATAAATAATATCAGTCTTTAATTGATTTTCTTTTTTTAAAATTTCTTTACTAATTTTATAAGAAGTGACAACATCATCAATTGATTCTATTTCT
Source organism: uncultured Staphylococcaceae bacterium (assembly GCA_964453965.1). Taxonomy (GTDB): domain Bacteria; phylum Bacillota_I; class Bacilli_A; order ML615J-28; family CAG-313; genus CAYVQA01. The sequence continues at coordinate 3,987 of CAYVQA010000018.1, read as the reverse complement.
TTTGGAATGTAAACTATTTGCTTTGGTTCTTTATAAGTTACACCAAGATATTTTGCAATTGCTTTAACAATTTCTTCTGTAATAATTGGCCAATTATAAATAATATTTTCTAAATCAAGATCATTATCACAAAAGCCATAATAAATTAGAATTTTATTCTTACATAATGGATATTTTAAAATATCATAAAAATCAGATCCCGTCCGGTCTAATTTTTGATAAACATTTCTAACTAAAATGCTATTCTCTTTCAAAGTATTACATAAAAAATTTACTAATAAATTATCGGTTTTATATGAATAAATTATTTCCATTCCTTGATCAGCACCATAATTTAAATGATTTGAAATTAAAAGATCATTTTCACATACATTATTATTGATAATTGTTAAACGATCATTTAAAGAAAGAAAATAATCATCATCACGTAAAAGTAAATTTTTAATACCTAGTTCATCAAAACGTTTTTTTTGGTATTTACTTATTTTTAAAACAATATCTTTTTCTTTAAAAAAGACATTACTAGCACCACCTAAATCATAGCCACCATGTGATGGATTTATAAAAATCATCTACTTCACCTCGATATTAAATATATGAAGAAATTATAAAAAATATGTTAAAATCATTATTTAAATAGGAAAAAATTGCGTATCTAATTATTTAAAAAAATAAAAAATAAAGCGAATTTAATCGAAAAGATTGAAAAAAACCACAAAAAGTGATATACTAGAACATAAAAATTAAGAGGTTAAAAAGTATGAATAATATAATAATAAAAAAATATGCTTTACAAAATATTCATAATTATTTAGATGTTACTAAAAAAAGTTTAATTGTTAGTGATTCTGGTGTGCCAAATAATTATATTGAAATTTTAAAAAATCAATTACATAATGCTTTTGTGATTATTATCGAACAGGGTGAACACCATAAAACAATTGAATCATATCAAAAAATTGTAACTAAACTTTTAGAAGAAGAATTCACAAGACATGATCAAATAATTGCTCTAGGTGGAGGAATTGTTTGTGATATAACTGGTTTTGTGGCTGGAACATACAAAAGAGGAATTGATTTTATTAATATTCCCACAACAACGCTATCAATGATTGATGCGAGCGTCGGCGGAAAGACCGCAATTAATTTTAATGGCTTTAAAAATGTTATAGGTTTATTTTATAATGCTAAAAAAGTAATTATTGATTCAACATTACTAAATACACTTAGTCCAAGACATTATTATAATGGTCTAGTTGAAGCTTTAAAAATGGGACTTTGCTTAAACAAAAATTTATACGAAATATTTTTAAAGGAACATTTTGAAAATGAAATTGATTTAATAATTAAACAAGCAATCAAAACAAAATTAAAAGTTGTAAATGAAGATCCATTTGAACAAAATCTTCGTAAAGTTTTAAACTTTGGTCATACAATTGGCCATGCAATTGAATCATTTTATTTAGATGAAATTTATCATGGTGAAGCAGTTGGAATTGGTATGCTATTTGCCATAAAAAATCCAGAAATAAAAAATAATGTCAAAGAAATTCTTGCAAGAATGCATATTAATTATCAAATTGCGATGCCTTCAAAAGACCAACTTACAAAACTTATTGCAAATGATAAAAAGAAAAACAAACAAACAATCGATTTTATTGAATTAATTGATGTTGAAAAATATCAAATAACACCTTTTACAGTTGAAGATATTATAAAAATAATTGAAGGAGGCTATTAATGACCGTTTTGAAAAATTTAGATTTCAAACTATTTGGTGAATCACATGGTAATTATATCGGAATTGTTTTATCAGGTTTTCCATCAGGAGTAAAAATCCCTGAAGAATTAATCAAAGAAGAATTAACAAAACGTAGGCCAAATGGTAAAATATCAACTTCAAGAATTGAAGAAGATGAATATGAATTTATTAGTGGCATCTTTAATGGTTATACAACGGGAGAGACAATCACTGTAATTATCAAAAACAAAAATAAGATATCAACAGATTATAATCCAAGGTATCCACGCCCAAGCCATAGTGATTTAAATGCCTATTTAAAAGCAAATGGCTTTAATGATTACCGCGGGGGAGGAACATTTTCAGGTCGGCTAACCGCACCAATTGTTATCATCGGAGCTCTTGCGAAAAGTTTATTAATGCGAAAGCAAATTTATATTTTTAGTCAAATTAAACAAATTGCAAAAATTATTGATGATGATTTAACGATTAATGAAGAAAACATAACCTACCTTAAAAATCAAAAATTTCCTTGTTTAAATCAAGATAAAGCTCAAAAAATGCAACAAGCAATATTAGATGTTGCTGGGAAAGATTCACTTGGTGGCTTAATAAAAACGTATGTTGTAAATGTTCCGAATAATCTTGGGGGAAGTTATTTTAACGGGGTCGAATCTATTTTAAGTTATTTAATTTATGGCATTCCTGCAGTAAAAAGCGTTTCTTTTGGCGATGGAGTAAAATTTTTAGAATATAGAGGAAGCGAATGTTTAGATGAACCATTCTTTGATAAAAAAATTAAATATCTCGCAAATCATAATGGCGGTATCCTTGGGGGAATTACAAATGGAGAACCAATTATTATTAACACAATCATTAAACCAACACCGACTATTAATACAGAAGTCAAAACAATTAATTTAGAAACAAATGAAAATGTAATACATACTTTTAGTGGTAGACATGATCCTTGTATTGTTCAACGTGCTTATGTGCCAATTGAAAGTGTTGTTTCTATTGCAATCTTAGATTTAATTATCACTAATTATGGCTATCATTATTTTGAGGAAGCCTAATGAATAATAATATCAAACGTTTAGGATTAATTGGCCATCCTTTAGGTCATTCATTTTCACCTTTGATTCATGAAAGACTAACAAATACACCATATGATTTAATTGATATTGAAGAAACAGAACTTCGAAACACATTAAATAATCCAAAGTATATTGGCTTTAATGTAACGATTCCTTATAAAGAAAAAATTATTACCTATTTAGATGAAATAGATGATATTGCCAAAAAAGTACAAGCTGTAAATACAGTCATTAAAAAAAATAATAAGCTTATTGGTTATAATACGGATGTACTTGGTTTTTTAGAATTATTGAACTATTATAAGATTGATTTAAAATGCAAAAAAGTACTAATTTTAGGAACTGGCGGAACTAAAAAAACCGTTAATTATGTTCTAGAACAGTTCACAAATGATATTTATGTTGCGACGAGAAATAAAAGTAATCAATTAAAAAATGAATATAATTATGAAGATTTAAACAAAATTGCAAACGAAATTGATTTTATCATCAATACAACTCCTGTAGGAATGAGTCCAAATATTAATCAAACATTAATTGATTTAAAAATTTTTCCTAAAACAAAAGGAATAATTGATGTAATTTATAATCCATATCATACAAAACTGTTACTAGATGCGAAAGAAAACCATATACCGTATTATAATGGCTTAATAATGTTGATTTATCAAGCTTATTTTGCATCAGAATTATTTTTTAGTGCTAAACATAATATCAATATAATTGAAAATATTTATCAAAATTTGCTTTTTAATACTTCGTCAATTATTCTTGTTGGAATGCCAGGCATTGGAAAAACAATGATTGGCAAAAATCTTGCAAAAAGGTTAAATCAACAACTTGTTGATTTAGATGAATTAATAACTATTAAATATCAAAAAAACCCAGCGGATATTATTTTAACAGAAGGTGAGGCAACATTTAGAGCTATTGAAACTTCACTTTTGAAAGAATATAGTACAAAAAAAGGAATAATTATATCGTCTGGTGGTGGAATAGTGACACAAGAAAAAAATTATGATTTAATTAAACATCATTTTTTATGCGTTTATTTAAAAAGAAGCGAACCTTTTGCGATACTTGATAACACAAGACCACTTACTTCATCAATTGAAAAGTGGCATAAAACATTACATAGTCGTGAAAAAC
>CAYVQA010000017.1:18660-21423 GCA_964453965.1 uncultured Staphylococcaceae bacterium | reverse complement strand
CTCAAAATTGCACTCAAAATTGCACTCAAAAAAACAAAGAAGAATTAATTATTGAACTGATTAAACAAAATAATACAATAACAAGGAAAGAAATGGCAGAAAAATTAAATATTTCTTTAAGAACTACTCAAAATATAATTAATAAAAGCGAACATATTAAATATGTAGGATCTTCGAAATCAGGCCATTGGGAAATAAAAGAATAAAATGTTATATTAATATAAAATATATATTCTAAAATCGTATACTTTATAAATAAATAATCGCCTTGTTTATTATTTGAATTACGTTATTACATTTTAATGTTTACATTAATGTATTTCTTTTAAATAATATTAGGGTTTATGTCGGTTTAAATGTCGGTTTATGTCGGTTTAAATTTAACTAATTCTGAAGAAGAAGTAATAAAAATAATATTAGAAAACTCAAACTCAACTGCTGAATCTATATCTAATGAACTTTGCCTTTCGAAAAGAACGATAGAAAGAATTCTTAGCAGTTTGCAAATAAAATGTGTAATTGAAAGAATTGGTTCAAAAAAATGGGCAGATGGAAAGTTGTTAAATAATCAATTATCTTTCGTGCTAAGCAAGTATTGATTTAATTGTGCATAAATTTAAAAAATATAAAAATAAATATTATAAAAAGAGGCTCAACTATATGAATAAAATAATTAAAAAAATATTATTTACCATTATTAGCGTTTTAACAACGTTACTAGTTATTGTAGGATGTTATGTGCTATATATTAGTTTACAATTTTACCGGATTGAAGACAAAACTTCTTTAACAATTAATAATCAACAAGAAGAAATTATCAAAACCAATCAAACATATACTATTTCAACTTATAATATTGGTTTTGGCGCATATAGCAGAGAATTTACTTTCTTTATGGATTCTGGTTATTTAGATGGTAAAAAAATAACTGGTAAAAGTGCAAAAGCCAAAGATAAGAATGAAGTTTTAAAAAACACTAATGGCGCAATCTCTATAATTGAATCATTCAAACCAGACATCATGTTTTTTCAAGAAGTGGATGTTAAATCAACAAGAAGTTATAAAGTTAATCAAGTAGAAATGATAAAAAATAATTTTCCAAACTATGTATCTTGTTTTGCGTCTAACTTTCATAGTGCATATTTATTCTATCCAATTTTTGATAATCATGGAAAGGTAAATTCTGGTTTACTTACATTAAATCGATTTAAAACAAATTCATCAACAAGATATAAATTGCCAATTGATGAATCATTTCCAACTAAATTTTTTGATTTAGATCGTTGTTTTATGTTAGAAAGATTACCAATTGAAAATAATGACAAAGAATTAGTATTAATAAACATCCATATGTCTGCTTATGATAAAGGTGGAGTTTATCGAAAAAAACAACTTGAACTTTTAAATATTATTTTAAAAGAAGAAAAAGAATTAGGTAATTATGTAATAGTTGGTGGAGACTTCAATCATGACGTCGCTGATACAGTTGGAAAATTTGAAACTAAACAACCAAAACCAGAATGGGTTGCGACCATCGAGGAAAGTGATATTGAAACTGGATATAAACTTGCGACTTCAGCAGAAAATCCAACATGCAGAGCCGCAGAAATGCCTTATGAAAAAGGAGTAAATTACATTGTTACAATAGATGGATTTATTGTATCAGAAAATATATCAATTGAATCAGTTGATAATATTGTAAGTTTAAACAATGAAGATGTTAGCTTTATGTATAGCGATCATAATGCGGTAATATTTAAATTTAAATTAAATTAATTATAATATATTAGGATTTATACATTAACATTATAAATATTACACATTTTATAAAAATATTCAATATAAGTTGAAAGAAAGGAAAAAGGTGTATTTTAATAATTGTTAAATAAGTAAATAATAATATACCAGGTGTTAAAATGAATAAGGACCCTTTTAAAGAGTATTATAAAAGTACTGAACCATCAAAGGCATATAAAAGTTATGCTTGGAGTACTGCTATTGGTTTGCAAGCAGTTGATGGATTGAAAACATCAAAATACTTAATAGATCTTGCAATAAAAAATATTGAGGGGGAAATAACATTAAAGGATGCTCAAGAGATTATTTATAAATATTATGATGAAAAAACTGTGCGAATGAATGACGAAAATCGTACTGAAGAGGCGGATATAGTTTCAATTCGTATTGTTGAAATTTTATCAGAGTCTGCATTTACCTTTACACCTAATAATTATATTTCGATTCACAAAAAATTATTTCAAGGGATTTATAAGTTTGCAGGTAAAATAAGAGACTACAATATTACTAAAAAAGAATGGGTACTAGATGGAGATACAGTTCTTTACGGAAATGCGTCTGAATTGTTTAGGACACTTGAATATGATTTTTCAGAAGAAAAAAAATTTAATTACAAAGGCTTATCTATGGATGAAATAATTAAGCATCTTGCATTATTTGTTTCAAGACTATGGCAAATTCATATTTTTGGTGAAGGAAATACTAGAACAACGACAGTATTTTTTATACAATATTTAAAAAAATTAGGATTTTATGGTACAAATGATATTTTTGCAGAAAATGCTTGGTATTTTCGTAATTCGCTTGTTCGCGCAAACTACACAAACATTCAAAAAGGAATATATGAAACTACAGAATATCTTGAATTATTTTTAAGAAATCTTCTTTTAAATGAAAATAATGAACTTCATAATCGTGATTTGCATATATATAAACTTTATGAAAACAAAAAAGTAGACATTGAAA
>CAYVQA010000017.1:0-18560 GCA_964453965.1 uncultured Staphylococcaceae bacterium | reverse complement strand
TGAAAACAAAAAAGTAGACATTGAAATTATTTTAGAAGGGAAGTTAGACTGCTTTTCTAATAAATCAATTATGCATATTTATAAGATTTTTAATGAATTTGGTTATAATTTTTTTGGCAGAAATGATATTGTGAAATTGCTTGAAATTCAAAACTCAAGTGCATCAAAATTAATTAAAAAACTAGTTGATAACAATGTCATTGAAATTGTTTCTGGATATGGAAAAGGAAAATATCGTTTTTTTAAATAAAAATGAAAAAATAAACCTAGGTTACTTATGCTTAGGTTTTTTATAATATTCATATGTCAATAAAATTAATGCTAACTATATAAACATTTTAATTTGATTTATTATTTTGAAAAATAGCATAACAATGAGTTTTATAGCATAACATTTTGTCTGATAGCACAACAATTATAATAACCAGATATTTAACTTTTTATAGTATTATATCCAATAATTATTTTAAAACTAGTAATATAAAACTTTTAATAAAAACATTTTCCTATTTAATTAATTGAATTAAAATTTCAATTATGCTATAATAAGAATATATGGATGTTTTATCCAATTAAAAATGAAAAAGAAAAATAAAGATTTAGGAGGTTTAAATGTATAATCACAAAAAGTGTATAGCAATGCTATTAGCAGGTGGTCAAGGAAGCAGACTATACGCATTAACAAGCAAAGTTGCCAAACCAGCAGTTTCTTTTGGCGCAAAATATCGTATTATCGATTTTACTTTATCAAATTGTGTTAATTCAGGAATTGATACAGTGGGTGTTTTAACACAATATCAACCATTAATTTTAAATGATTATATTGGCAATGGTCAACCATGGGACTTAGACAGAACATTTGGAGGTGTTCACGTTTTACCACCATATATGGAAAAAGATCGTTCAGATTGGTATAAAGGAACTGCCAATGCGATTTACCAAAATTTAGGTTTTATCAATAATTATAATCCAGATCATGTTTTAATTTTATCTGGTGACCACATTTATAAAATGGATTATAATAAAATGTTAGAATATCACATTAAACAAAATGCAGATTGTACAATTGCAGTTTTAGAAGTTACTTTAGAAGAAGCAAAACGCTTCGGTATTATGTCAACAGATGAATTCAACAATATTACAGAATTTGAAGAAAAACCAGCAAATCCAAAAAGTACAAAAGCTTCAATGGGAATATATATATTTAAAAAAGAAGTCTTAGAAAAATACTTAATTATGGATGAAGCAAATCCAGATTCAAAGAATGACTTTGGTAAAAACATTATTCCAATGATGTTAAATGATAAATTAAAAATGGTTGCATATCCATTTGAAGGCTATTGGAAAGATGTTGGTACAATTAAGAGTTTATGGGAAGCTAATCGCGATTTAATTGGCACAAATCCTAATTTTGATATTTATGATCCATCATGGAAAATCCATTCAAGAAATATTGGGGTTGAACCACAATATGTAAGTAAAAAAGCAATAATTAAAAATTCAATCATTGCTGGTGGTGCAAAAATTTCAGGAACAGTTATCAATAGTATCATCGGTTCACATGTTAAAATTGAAGAAGGGGCTGTTGTAAAAGATAGTGTTATCTTTGAAAGAACAACAATTGAGAAAAACGCAAAAGTAAATTATTCAATTATTGATGAAAATGTCACAATTGGTAAAAATGCGTCGATTGGTGTCGAAATGGAATCAAGCAAAGGCATTACAACAATCGGTAGAGATACAATTATAGATGATGATGAAATCATCAAAGATGACTTAAATATTGAATTTGATTATAAAACTAAGGAGGCAAAATAATGAATAACATCGGAATTATATTTTCAAATGTTGAAAGTGAATCTCTTTACGAAATAACAAGAAAAAGAACAACAGGTTCAATCCCTTTTGGCGGAAGATATCGCTTAATAGATTTTGCATTATCAGACTTAGTTAGTGCTAATATTACAAGCGTTGCGGTACTAGCAGAACGCAATTATCAATCATTAATGGATCATTTGGGCTCAGGTAAAGACTGGGACTTATCAAGAAGAAATGGTGGATTAACAATTTTCCCACCACTAAGCAGTTATAAAAGCGCAGGACTTCCAACAACAAGACTAGAAGCTTTAAAAAACATTGTTGGATATATTAATAAACAAAATTGCGAAAATGTTGTGTTAATGGATAGCGGAAATGTCAATACGATTGATTTAACTGAAGCACTAAATGAACATGAAAGAAACCATGCGGATTTTACAATAGTTTACAAAAAAATGGAAGTTACAGAAGATTTACGAAATAACTTATCAATAGAACTTGACTCATTTTCAAGAGTAACAAAAGGATGGTTAAGAGCAGAAGTTGGAAAAGACGCAAATGTTTCATTAAACGTATGGATTATCAAAAAAGATATCTTACTTGGTTTAATCGACGACGCAATATCAAAAGGTTTAACAGATTTGTTAGCAGAAGTAATTTATCCAAATTTAACAAGTTTAAGAGTATTTGGTTATAAATATCAAGGTATCTATATGCATATAAGTAATATGGAAAATTACTACAAACATAATATGGAACTTCTAAAATCAAAAACAAGAGAAAATTTATTTGAACTTGCAAGTCATACTATTTTTACAAAAGTAAGAGATTCTGTTCCAACTAAATATGGTGAAAATGTTGAAATTGTAAATAGTTTCATCGCGGACGGATGTGAAATTGAAGGAAAAGTAATAAACAGTATTTTATTTAGAGGCGTTCATGTTGCGCATGGTAGCGTTGTAAAAGACTCAATTTTAATGCAAGATACGCATGTAGGCACAAATGTAAATTTAAAATGTGTTATAACTGACAAAAATGTTGTCATAACAGATCGTAATACCTTAGCTGGATGTGAAAAACATCCATACTATATTGGTAAGAATGTGAGAGTATAAAAATGAAAAAAATAACTTTTGTCGCATCGGAATGCCAACCATTTATTGCCTCAGGTGGATTAGGTGATGTAATTGGTTCACTTCCACAAGAAGTTGCCAAAAATAAAAATTACACTGTTGATGTAATAATTCCCCTATATCAAAAAATTAAACCAGAATACAGGGAAAAATTTGAATTTATTACCAAAACATATATTAATTTAAGTTGGCGAAAACAATATTTAGGTATCTATAAATATACTCAAAACAATGTCAATTATTATTTTCTAGATAATGAATATTATTTTAAAAGAGATAATTTGTATGGCTATTTTGATGATGCAGAAAGATTTGCATTTTTCTCAAAAGCAGTAATCGATTTTATGTTATATACAAATAACATCCCAGATATCATCCATGCAAACGATTGGCAGACGGGATTAATTTCTGTTTACTTAAGAACTCTTTATTATCATGAAGAAAAATTTAAAAATGTAAAAACAATTTTTACAATACACAATATTGAATATCAAGGAAACTATGACTTAAGTAGTCAAATGATTGAAGATGTTATTGGCATATCAATGAATGATTCATATTTACTTGAATATCAAGGCAGACTAAATATTATGAAAGCCGCAATGGAATGTTCAAACAAAACTTCAACTGTAAGTAATACTTATGCTTTAGAAATTACAACCAAAGAATTTGGCCATGGTTTAGAACATGAAGTGTGCAGAATCAAAGATGAAGGAAAACTATTTGGAATCGTAAATGGAATTGATACAAAATTCTATAATCCAAAAACAGATAAAGCAATCTATCAAAAATATGATATTAATTCGCTTGATAAAAAACAAGAAAACAAAATAAAACTAAGAGAAGAACTAAACTTAGAAAATAATGATTCAATGATAATTGCGATGGTTACACGCCTTGTATCACATAAAGGTTTGAATTTATTAATGGATGCTTTCAATAATATAATCAATGAAAATATTCAATTAATAATCCTTGGAACAGGCGATCCATATTATGAAAATTATTTAAGAAATATGGAAAGTGTTTATCCAAATAAACTAAGAGCAATTATTGATTACAATCAAGCATTATCAAGAAAAATATATGCAGGCGCAGATCTTTTCTTAATGCCATCCGTATCAGAACCATGTGGTCTATCACAAATGATATCTTCACGTTATGGAACAATTCCCCTAGTTAGAGAAACAGGTGGATTAAAAGATAGTATTAAAGATTTTAACATTGGTGGTAATGGATATACATTCAATAGCTACAATGGTTATGATATCTATTTAACAATTAAAAGAGCAATCCATGATTTTAATTCTGATTCATGGATTGATAAAGTAAAAACAACAATGAGCGTTGATTTTAGTTGGAAAGCGAGTGCAAAAAAATATATTAAAGAATACGATAAATTAACAAAATAGGAGGTAAAAATATGGCCATTATTAATGATTTTGCAAAACAAGATATAAAAGTTGATAGTATTTTATCATTATCATCAGAAGCAAAAAATGCAAAACAACAAAATAGAAATGCAATTAACGCAACAGTAGGAATGTTAATGGATGAAGATGGTAAATTTTTAGAATATAATGCTGTAAATCAAGCGTCAAGCCAATTAAAAGCAGATGAAAAATATGCCTATGATGTTTCTTCTGGCAGCATAAATTATCAACAAAATGTAGAAAAGTTAATATTTGGCCCATTTTTAGCCGAAATTTGCGAAAATTTTCACCTTGTTACAACCGCAACAACAGGTGGTAGTGGCGCAATCTATTTAACATTAAAAAATTATTTAGAAGAAAATAATACTGTCTTACTACCATCATCAATGTGGGAACCATATATTCAATTTGCAAAAATCCATAAACTAAATTATCAAACATATAATTTATATAAAAATGATCATTTCGATGTAAACTCATTAAAACAAACAATTCAAAATATAAAAGATGACAAAGTAGCAGTCATTATCAACGATCCTTGTCATAATCCAACTGGATTTTCAATGAGTGATGCAGATTATGATAATTTAATTCAAACATTGAACCAAATAAATAAAAAAATAATTCTTTTGTTAGATATTTCATATATCGATTATGCAAAAGAAAAAGGCAATATTGCCAGAAAAAATTATCCGAAATTAAAAAATCTAAATAATAATATCATTACACTATTTGCCTTTAGTGCTTCAAAAACTTTTGGTTTATATGGTCTTAGATTAGGCGCATTAACTTTAATGACAAAAGATGAAGAAGAAAAAGAATTATTTAGAAAAGCAACTGACTATACCGCAAGAGCAACTTGGAGTAGTCCTTCAAAATATGGAATATCACTTATTAATCATATTGTGGAAAATGAAGAATTAAATAAGTTATTTATCGAAGAATTAAATTATAATACAATGTTATTAAACAAAAGATCAAATAATTTTATCAATGCATCAAAAGAATTAAATTTGCCAATCAGCAATTATAAAGCAGGATTTTTTATAAAAGTATATAGTGATATACCTGAAGAACTTGCTAAAAAATTAATCGAAAAAAATATATATGTCGTACCTTTAAAAGATAGTATACGCATTGCTATAAGCGCAATCAATACTGAGGAAGCGTTAATTCTTCCAAAGATAATATCTCAAACAATTAAAGAGTTACAAACAAATGAATAAAGAACCAATAAATAAAAATTACTTACTGCTTATTATAAGCTATTTAACGAGATATTTTGCGGACGCACTATTCTTTTCGTTTTATCAAATATATATTTTATCAATTGGTTTAACAGAAGAAAAACTTGGAATCATTGTTGGTATTATGCCAGTGATTGTTATTTTGGTAAATCCTTTATGGAATAAATCAATCAAAACAATAAATAGTAATAAAAAAATAATGCAAATAATGACTTTAATTGAAGGCATTGCGATAATTATTTTTGGACATCTTTCCATATTTGAATCATTAATCGTAACTGCCGCAGCTATCGCAATTTTAGATCAACCATTTTATGGAATGTTAGATGGTTATACAACAATATTTAGCAATGAATATAATATTGAATTTGCAACAATCCGAAAATATGGTTCCATTGCTTATATATTAGGATCATTTATTGGTGGGCTTTTAATAAAATATTTTGGTTATAAATTAACATTTATCATAAGCGGTGTTCTATATTTTATTCCATGCATAACATTTGGATTAATAAGACCATTTAAACAAAATGAACAAATAAAAGAAAAACAAACAAATAAATTTTCAATTCAAAAACTACTAAAAAATAAAGAATTTATCATATATGCAATTATATATGTAATAATGTTTGGAACAGCTTATATTGCAATGAATTTTTTCAATGCCTATTTAGTAAATGTTAGAGGAATAAAAGAATACTATTCAGGTTATATTAAAGCATATGATGTAATATTAGAAGTACTAACAATTATCCTATTAACCAAATATGGCAAAAAAATAAAAGATACAACTCTTTATTTAATCATCAGTATCTTCTATTTATCAAAAATATTACCAATTGCTTTAAATATGCCAACAGCCATAATTATTTTTTCTTCAGGATTACATGGTATTGGCTTTGGAAGCCTTTTATATATTCACTATAAACATATATTAAAACTAGTTGGAGAAGAATTAACAACAACAGGATTGCTACTAATAGCAATTTTAAATGCTATATATACATCAATCGGAAATATCTTAATCGGATATTCAATCAAATATCAAGGTTATCCTAATTCATTTAAACTTTTATTAATTTTTAGCATAACAATTGTTATCATAATGTTAATAAAGAAACTAAAAGAAATTAAACACAAAGGAAATATAAAAAATGAGACATTTTGAAAAAGAATATTATGTTCTTGCAAACGGAGTAAAAATTCCTAAAATTGCATTTGGAACTTGGCAAATAACTGGTCAAGATGCATATACATCAACAACATATGCTTTAAAAGCAGGATACGTACATATCGATACTGCCTTAGCCTATACTAACGAACAAGAAATAGGCAAAGCAATTAAAGATTGTAAAATCAAAAGAGAAGACATATTCATAACCAGTAAACTTCCAGCTGAGATTAAAGGATATCAAGAAGCACTAGATGCTTTTAATAAAACAATCACAAACCTACAAGTAGATTATTTAGACTTATATTTAATTCACGCACCTTGGCCATGGAATGAAATTGGCAAAGATTGCACAAAAGGAAATATCGAATCTTGGAATGCAATGATATATCTATATAAAACAGGTAAAATAAAAGCAATCGGTGTTTCAAATTTTTCAAGTACAGATATTGATGCCCTAATTAAAGCAACTAATTTTACTCCTCATGTCAATCAAATATATTACCACCCAGGATGCAGAAGATATGATATTGAAAAATATTGTTCTGAACATAATATTTTAGTCGAAGCTTATTCACCTTTTGCGACGGGAAGAATTTTCAAATCAATTGAATTACAAGAAATCGCAAAAAAATATAATGTATCAGTTGCCCGTCTTGCACTTAGATGGTGTTTAGAAAGAAATACTTTACCACTTCCGAAATCAACTCATCAAGATAGAATAATTGAAAATTTAAATTTAGATTTTGAAATTTCAAAAGAAGACTTAGATTTAATCGATGAAATTAGATTAGATTAAAAAATAAGTAACATTTAAGTAACATATTAAGTAAGATTTAAGCAAGATGATTTTTTAAAAAATAATGTGGTATAATATATATGGAGATGATATTATGTATAAACCGCCATTTACTATAACAAATAAAATGATAAATTTAGTAATTTCAATTACTGAAAATGTTGAAAAAATTAAAGCTCATAATTTTTTAAATAGAATGCCATTTTTAAGAAAAAATAATAAAATTAAATCAGTTTATTCTTCACTAAAAATAGAAGCTAATTCTTTATCATTAAATCAAGTTAAAGATGTTATTAATGGTAAAATTGTAATTGGACCAAAAAGAGAAATTCAAGAAGTAAAAAATGCATATAATGCATATGAAGCACTAAAAAATTTTGATTTATATTCAGAAAATGATTTACTTAAAGCACATAAAATACTAACTGATTCAATTATCGACGATGCAGGTAAATATCGTAATCATCCAGAAGGTGTCTTTGATGGAGAAAAAGTAATATTTGTTGCGCCACCAGAAGATTTAGTTCCATCATTAATGAAAGATTTATTCACATGGCTAAAGGAAGATGATGAAACACATTTATTAATTAAATCATGTATTTTCCATTATGAATTTGTATTCATTCATCCTTTTTCTGATGGGAATGGACGTCTTTCACGATTATGGCAAAATGTTATATTATGTAAATGGAATCCTATTTTTGAATATATTCCAATTGAATCGCAAATTATAAAAAATCAAACCAATTATTATCAAAAAATAGATATATGTAACAAAACAGGTTCCTCTAATCAATTTATAGAATTTATGCTTGAAATGATTAATGAAGCTTTAAAAGAAATAATTATTTCCATTAGAATTGAAAAGAATAATATTTCATATCAAGTGAATAGATTATTAGAAATAATGGAAACAAATATTCCTTATAGTGCTAATACTCTAATGGAAAAATTAAATATTAAATCGAAAGAAACACTTAGAAATACATATTTAAATCCATCAATAGAAAATGGATTAATAGAAATGACATTGCCAGATAAACCAAATAGCAAAAATCAAAAGTATATCAAAAAATAAAAGTTGCTCACCCAAACAACAAAATATTGCTCACAAAAAAAGAAGAATATTGCTCGCTTATCTTGACAAATATTGCTCAGCTTGATATAATAATAAAAAAATGAGATTATATTATGAGCATATTATCAAATAAAAGAGAGTATAAAAAAAGAGTAATAGATACTACTATTGAAACTTATTTAGAAGTAAGTGGCGCTATTTGTATTGAAGGACCGAAATGGTGTGGTAAGACTTGGACATCTGCATTTCATTCAAAAAGCGAATTTTTGGTTGGAGATCCTACTAATAATTTTTCAAATAGACAACTTGCACAGTTGAATCCTTCTTTAATTTTACAAGGGCAAACGCCACGTATGATTGACGAATGGCAAGAAGTACCATCTATTTGGGATGCAACACGTGCTGAAGTAGATATGCGACATAAAAAAGGTCAAATTATTTTAACAGGATCATCAACACCTAAAACAAAAGGAATTATGTACACTGGTACTGGTAGAATCGTAAGACTTCGAATGAATACGATGTCATTATATGAATCTGGTGATTCATCTGGGAAAATTAGTCTTAAAGAACTTTGTGACAATAAATTAACTATGCAAATGCTTGATGAAATATCACTTGAAAAACTTGCAACATTTATTGTACGTGGCGGTTGGCCAGAAAATATTTTTATAGATGATAAAAAGGTTCATTTAATGCCAAGAGCATATATGGATAACCTAATAAATGAAGATTTAAATAATCTTGATGATGGTGTAGAATATGACAAGCATAAAGTATCATTATTACTAAAATCACTCGCAAGAAATGAATCCACAACTGTTTCAGAATCAACACTTTTAAAAGATATTGTTACCAACGATGATGAATCAATGAGTAGGAACACAATTGCAAAATATCTTGAAGCTTTAAATCGCTTATTTATTTTTAATAATCAGGCACCCTTTTCTCCTAACATTCGTTCAACTCTTCGTGTAAAACAATCTGAAAAAAGACATTTTTCTGACCCAGCAATGGCAGCTGCAGTGTTAAATATTACACCTGAAAAATTACTTAGCGATTTAACTACATTCGAATTTTTATTTGAAGGACTTGTGGCACGTGATTTAGCTATTTACGCTCAGTCTTTTGGAGCTAAATTGTTCCACTATCAAGACTACAAAAATAATAAAATTGATGCGGTAATTGAACTTGAAAATGGTGACTGGTGTGCTTTTGAAATTAAACTAGGCGCCAAAAAAATTGATGAAGGTGCAAAAAACCTAATCAAAGTTTGCAATGACATTGAAAAAAATGGTGGAAAAACACCAAAGATTAAATGTGTAATATGTGGATTATCAAACGCCGCATATCAAAGGTCTGATGGAGTTTATGTTGTGCCTATCACTGCTCTAAAAAATTAAAATAAAGATTTTTAAATTTCTTTAGCTTTTTAAAATATAACCTTTAAACTTGATTGATATTAATAAATGTGATTCTATAAAATAGGGTCACTTTTTTATTCTTCGATAAAAATTATTTGTAAGCCAGAATACAAAATAACAGTGCCTTAGACTGATTGAACGAAAATAAATATTCTTTTCGAAAAAACAAAAAAATCTAGTTTAGTATTCGACTTTATTTAATAAATGTGGTATAATGAGAAGGATATAAATTATAAATGAGGTAATCAGAAAATGATTAAAGAAATAGTAAAAAGTCAAAAAGATTATTTCAATACATTTGAAACGTTAGACATTAATTTTCGAATTGAGAATCTAAAAAAATTAAAAAGACTCATTATTGAAAATGAACAATTAATTAAAGATGCTCTATATAAAGACCTCCATAAAAGTTATACAGAAAGTTATATGACAGAAATCGGTATGGCATTAAGTGAAATATCTTATGCCATAAAAAATCTAAAAAAATGGACAAAAGTAAAAAAAGTAAAAACAAATCTTGCGAACTTCCCATCGAAAAGTTATATATACTCAGAACCTTATGGAAATGTTTTAATTATTTCTCCTTGGAATTATCCATTTTTACTTACAATAGGTCCTTTAATAAGTGCTATTGCGGCGGGGAACACTGCAATAATTAAACCATCAGAATATAGTATAAATACATCAAATATCATCGAAAAATTAATTAATAATAATTTTGATGAAAAATATATAAAAGTAATTCTTGGTGGTATAGAAGAAACAACAGAAATTCTAAAACAAAAATTTGATTTAATTTTCTTTACAGGAAGTCCAAAAGTTGGCAAAATAGTTATGGAAGCCGCATCAAAAAATCTTACAAAAGTAATTTTAGAACTAGGTGGTAAAAGTTCAGTAATTGTAGATGATACTGTAAATTTAAAAGTCGCTTCAAAAAGAATTGCTTTTGGTAAATTTTTAAATGCTGGTCAAACTTGTGTTGCTCCTGACTACTTAATTATTAAAGATAACATTAAAGAAGAATTTTTAAAATATTTTGTTGAAGAAACAAAACAAATTGCAAACAAAGAAGAATACTGTAATATCATAAATGAAAAAAATTATCAAAGACTAAAATTATTAATTGACCAAAATAAAGTAATTTTCCAAGAAAAAGCAAATAATTTAAAATTAGGTCCAGTAATTATGGATAATGTAACATTTACAGATAAAGTAATGCAAGAAGAAATATTTGGACCAATTTTACCAATAATAGAATATCATACAAATCAAGAATTAATCAATATTTTAAAGGAAGCAGAAAACTTATATTCTTATCCATTAGCATTTTATATATTTTCAAACGATAAAAAATTAACAAAAGAATTATTAAAATTTCGCTTTGGTGGTGGATGTATCAATGATACAATTAATCATTTAGCAAGTACAACATTACCATTTGGCGGAATTGGTGAAAGTGGAATGGGTGAATATCATGGTAAAAATGGCTTTGATGCATTTAGTCATCAAAAAAGTGTTTTAAAAAAATCAACCCTAATTGATATAAAACTAAGATATTATCCATATACAAAACAAAAAGAAAAAATAATAAAAAAATTTCTAAAATAGGTGTATATATGTTAGAAACTTTAAGAGTTGCATTAGATATGGGCGGATGCCCTAATAAATGTCGTCATTGTTATTTAGGAATCACTAAATCAAGCAAGTTATCAATTGATGATTTAGATTTAGTATATGAATTATTTAACCCATACGCAAAACATTTGGCAATATATAGTTGGTATAAAGAGCCTGATTTTTTAAATAATTATCAAGAATTATACGAAAAAGAAAAAAAACTAAGTGATTCAGATGTATTTGAAAAATTTGAACTTGCAAGCGTATATCGCCTAAATCGTGATCCAAATTACAGCAAATGGTTAAAACAAATTAATGTAAAAAGAATTCAAATAACATTCTTTGGATTAGAATCAAATACAAATTATTTTACAAATCGATTAAACGCTTTTAAAGAAAATTTAAATGCGATTGAAATATTAATAAAGAATCAAATTGTTCCTAAAATTCAAGTATTTATTAATAAAAAAAACATCAATGAATTAACAAAATTTATGCAGCTAATTGATAAATTAAAATATAAAGAACGAATTGAAGAATATGGAGAATTTATCTTATTTGCGCATTTAGGAACACCAACAGGAGAAAATTTAAAAAACATTTGTTACCGGATAACGGAAAAAGATTTAAAATATATTCCTACAACCCTATTTAAAATAAGTGCAGATTATTTAAATAATAAAAATCCTTTTGGCGTTGCGGAACATATCTTATATGATAAATTTAAAAATTGCAATGATTATTTAAATATTAAAGAAAATAACAATTTTTTAAATTTATATATAAATTATAAATTTGATGCATATTTTTTAAGTATTGCGCCGTACTATAAACTTGGAAATATAAAAAAAGATCCCCCTTATAGTATAATTGAAAATTATCTTAATGATGAAGCATATATATTACAAATCGCAAAACAAATTAAAATCAAAGATTTAGTCAAAGAATTTGGTAATCCTTCAGGAATTTGGCTTTTTGAAGAAGATGAATATTTACCATATTTATTAGAACTTTATTGTATAAAATATTATCAAAAAAGAAAGGAGTAATATGTTTAAAGTATATAAAAACTTAGGATGGTTTTTCAAACAAGAATGGAAAAAATATGTGTTCATGGGATGCTTATTAATCATCCTTGCCTTTATGACAACTATTCCTGGAAAACTTTTAGGAAATGTAATTGATGAAATTAATAATGGTGAAATCACTTTTAAACAAGTAATGATCTTTTTTATATCACTACTCATAATTCCTATCGTTCGTTATGGTTTAGATTTTACATATCATTATTTAATAAATGCAGAAGGGCAAAAACTTGCATATTTGCTCAGACAAAGATATTTAGATCATTTATTTTTACTTGATTCAAAACTATATGAACAATATACAAAAGGTGATTTAATCGCCAGAGTAACAACAGATTTAGAAGCTTTAATGACCGCCGCAACAACGCTTTTACAAGAAATAGTTTATCAGTCAGCTGTAATTGTTTCAACTGTTATTATGATGATAACTTTAATAAGTTTAAAATTAACACTTGCAACAATCTTTATTATGCCAATCGCTTTATCAATCCTAAATGTAATTAGATCAAGAATGCGTAGATATTACAAAATTCATAAAAAAATCTATTCAAGAATGACTGAACGTGTTTTAGAATCAGTTGAAGGAGTTAAAGTCGTAAGAGCATATGTAAATGAAGAACAAGATTCAGAAGGATTGAAAGAAGCAATTCTTGCGGACATAAATTCATGGCGAAAAACAGTTAAATTTGAATCAATTTTCAATCCGCTATTCGAACTAGTATATTGGATATCGTATATAATCGCATTTGCTTATGGAATATATTTAGTAATCAATCAAGAAATATCAATAGGTTCAATGATTACCTTTAATGTTTATTTAGGAAGTTTATATGCACCAATAATGGCAATTGGAAATATATATAATGCAATAAACAATGCAATAATTGCTGATGAGAGATATAATGAAATTATGAACACACTCCCAGAAGTAAAAGAAAATGAAAAACCAACAAGCATTATGACATTCAAAAAAATCGAATTTAAAAATGTCTCATTTAAATACCCATTTGACTTGCATGATGTCATAAATGATATATCATTTACGATTAATAATGGTGAAACAATCGGTATTGTTGGTAAAACAGGGGCAGGAAAATCAACTCTAATTAGACAGCTTCTTAGAGAATTTAATGTCACAAGTGGAAACATTTTAATTGATAACATTCCGATTGAAGATTATAAAATAGATGACATTAGAGGAATGGTAGGATACGTGCCTCAATCACACGTTCTATTTAGCAAAACCGCAACCGAAAATATTTTAGTAGGAAATGACAATGCAAGCCAAAGAATGATAAAAACCGCAATCAAAGTTGCAGATTTTGAAAAAGATATTCCGTTCTTATCTGATGGCTTAAATACAATTGTTGGTGAATCAGGAAAATCATTATCAGGTGGACAAAAACAAAGATTATCAATCGCAAGAGCCATTGTAAAAGATCCAGAAATTTTAATATTAGATGACTCATTAAGCGCTGTTGATGCGACAACGGAAAAAAATATAATTACCAATATCAAAGAAACAAGAAAAGGAAAAACAAATATCATCATTGCTCATCGCTTTAGCGCGATTAAAGATGCCGATAAAATAATTGTCTTAGATGATGGCAAAATTCAAGCAATGGGAACTCATCAATATTTAATGGAAAATAATGAATGGTACAAACATCAATTCCATAAACAAAACTATATGGGAGGTGATGATAATGATTAGTGCTTTAAAGAAACTATGGCGATATGCAAAAAAATACAAAAAAATGATTTTTTTAAGTATGACAATGATTATCATTGTTCAACTAATGAGTTTAATATCACCATTAATTGTAAAAGAAATATTAGATAATCATTTATCAGGAATTACCGAAACATGGTATCAAGTTGGAGAAAGTGATGATAAAACAATCACTTATAATAATCACTATTATAAGCAAGAAAAAAACTTTGATGATGATGATATAATTATAAAAGAAAATGTTTTATCAATTGTAATAAAAAATACAAGTTATTACGTGTATGAAGGAAAGATTGAAGATGGAACTAGAACTTTAGAGGGCACAATATTAACTGTAACAGGCAATCAAACATATATATATCAATTAAATAAATTAACAGAAAAAGAAGTAAAAGAATTCTTTTCTCCATCCGTAAAAATGTTAATAATCTTAGTAGTTGTTTTATTTATTAGATCTGTTATTGCAATAACCGCAAATTTCATTCAAAAATTTTCAACTGCAAATCTAAACGTCAATATCGTAAGAGACGTTAGAATGGATGCTATAGTTGCAATCCAAAGATTGCCAATATCATATTTTGAAAGTGAACCTGCTGGAAAAATAAGCGCAAGAATTATTCATGATGTCAACGGAATGATAAATTTAATGAATACGATAATGAACTTAGTAATTAATGCCGGAATAGGATTAGTATTTGCATATATAGGTATGTTTATTTTAAACAAAAAACTTGCATTACTTACTTTTATTTTCTATCCAATTATCTATTTATGGTTAAGATTATTTACAAAATTATTAAAGAAAATTGCGACAAAAGTAAGTGAATTAAATTCACTAATAGTTGCACAATTAAATGAAATAATTAACGGAATTAACATTTTACAAATTTTTAATTACCACAAACAAACAACAAGAGATTTTGACAAATTAAACCAAGAATATAGAGATGAATATATTAAAGAAGCAAAACTTCATACAACCTTAGGTTGGAATATGATTAGTTTACTTAGAGGAACAATCACAGCGCTAGTTGTATTTTATTTTAGTATGGGAAAAATAGGAATTTTTAATGTTGGTGGAGTTATAGTTACTGGGGGATTAATATATGCTTACAACGAATATATTTTAAAACTAATTGATCCAATTGGTTTATTGTTTAGACAAGTAAGTACTTTAGAATTTGCAATTGTAAAAACACATCGAATTTTTAAATTAATTGATGGTGAATTAGAAGATGATTCATTTGAAAAAATCCCTAGATATAAAGGCGAAATAGAATTTAAAAATGTTTATTTTAGTTATAAAGAGGGAGCCGAACCAGTTTTAAAAGATATCAATTTCAAAATTGAACCAGGACAAATGGTTGGAATAGTTGGTCATACAGGATCAGGTAAATCGACAATGATGAGTCTTTTATTAAGATTCTATGATTTGCCAAAAGAAGACCATGGAATAATCTTTTTAGACGGAAAAGATATTCAAACTTATTCAAAAAGAACATATCGTCAACATATTGGTATTATTCTTCAAGACCCTGTTTTATTCAAAGGAACAATTGCTTCAAATATAAGATTTGGAAATCCAAATATTACTGATCAAGAAGCTGAAGAAATCTTAATAAAAATTGGTGGGAAACATATTTTAGATAAGTTTCCAGAAGGAATCAATCAAGAAGTATCAAGAGCTGGTTTGAACTTATCATTAGGAGAAAAACAACTAATCAGTTTTGCAAGAGCGTTGGTTTACGATCCAGCAATTTTGGTATTAGATGAAGCCACCGCAAACATCGATACTGAAACAGAAGGATTAATTAGTAAAGCATTAAGTGTTGTATCAAAAGACAGAACAACAATTGTAATTGCGCATCGATTATCCACTATCCAAAATGCAAATAAAATAATAGTCTTAGAAAATGGCTATAAAGTAGAAGAAGGAACACATCAAGAATTATTAGAAAAAAATGGTACATATTCAAATATCTACCGTTCACAAATAGGAGATAACAATGCCACTATTTAAAACAACATATTTTTCAAATCAATTATTAGAAGACGTTGATATAAATATATATATACCTGAAGCTTTTTCAACAAATTATTATCACCTTGATGTAGTATTATTATTTCATGGAATGTGTGGATCAGAAAATGCTTGGATCAGAATGGGAAATATTATAAGAACAGCCGATGAATGTCAAGTAATAGTCATTATGCCAAGGCTAAACAATAATTTTGGCCTTGATATGGAGTCAGGATATAATGCGGAAAAATATATCATTGAAGAAGTATATGAATTATCACATAAATGGCTAAATCTTCCAAGAGAAAAAGAAAAAAATATCATTGCTGGTCTTTCAATGGGTGGCTTTATCGCATTGAATTTAGGAATAAAATATCAAAATTTATTTTCACATATTATTGCACTTTCAGCGCCAACAAATACAACATATTTAAAAAATAAATTTCCTGCAAATGATACAATAAAAAGAATCATTCAAAATGCAATTGGTACAGATGAAGAAAAATTAAACAAATTTTCAATTATCAATCAAGTAAAAGAAAAAGAAATTTCATCAAAAATTGATTTGTATTGTGGTTCAAATGATGAGTTTTATCATGATTTAATCAAAACATATGAAATATTAAAAACAAAAAATGCAAACGTAAATTTACTTGAAGATGATGGAACGCATGCATGGTATTACTGGGAAAAATATTTAAAAGAATTTTTAATAAGGAGAAACAAATGACTAAAAAATACCTTGGCATAATTACTTTATTTTTCTTATTAATTTTAACGGGATGCACAGAAGTAATTGGCGAAAATCAATTTGCCCTGCCAAATTTAAATAACAAAACAAAAGCAGAAATAGAAGAAATAATGTCACAATACGATATTGACTATGTAATCTATTTTGAAGAAGGAATATATCAAGAAGAAGATTATGATAAATTTGTGCGTTATGGAAATGGGAAAAAAGCAGGTAATGCAGTAGATAATGGAAGTTTTATTAGAATATATATGACACCACTTCGTTTAGGATACAAAAGAAGTAACGAAGTAAAAATAGATTTTGAATATGAAGGAAAAGCTTTATAAATGATGGTGTAGGAATTGTAACACTTGTAAGTACAATTGATGGTGACACCGCAAGATTTTATGATCCAATCGCAAAAGAAACAATCAGACTGCGTTTCTTAGGCATCAACACTCCAGAAACATCAATAAAAAAAGATCCATGGGGTAAAGCTGCTTCTGATTATGCGGCGAAAAGATTAAGAAATGCAAAACAAATTGTCTTAGAAGCAGAAGGTACAAGACAAGATACATACGGAAGATATCTAGGTTTTGTTTGGTTAGATGGTGAACTTTACAATTTACAAGCCATTGAAGAAGCATACACAAAATCAATTTGCTCAGAATCAAGCAAGTATTATGAATACTTTATTGATGTAGATTTACATATATCAAAAACAGGTAGAAGAGTATTTGGTGAATTAGACCCTGGGTATGATTATGAAAACAATAAATTCATCTAAAGGAAAATAAAAAAATTTATATTACTTGATTAAATTTAGATAATTTAGTATAATAATATATAAGTAATATAAAAAAACAAAATCAAGGAGGATTCTATGAAAAAGAATATAATCAAAAGTTTTAGTTTTCTTGCATTAGTTTTAGTTGCCTTACTTACTCTTGCAGGATGTAATAAAGTAACAAATAAAAATTATAATAAAATTAAAACAGATATGACAAAAACAAAAGTTGTAGAAATCTTAGGCGAACAAACTGCTTCTACAATGGTTGGCGATTATACAATTTTATATTGGTTTGATGGGGCAGATAGCTATCAAGAAGCTTGCGAAAAAGTTCAAAAAGGAAAAACTGTAAAATATATTGAAGTTACTTTCCAATCAAATAAAGTTGTTACTAAAAACTTTGGAAACTTCCAATTAGAAGACTAAAATAAAAATAAATATTAAAAGGGTTAACAAGAAAAAGTTAACCCTTTAATTAAT
>CAYVQA010000016.1:0-21581 GCA_964453965.1 uncultured Staphylococcaceae bacterium | reverse complement strand
TAATGAAATGATATTTTATACTAAAAACAATTTGCTCATTTTTATTGTAATACCAACTAACTATAAAAAATTAATTAATTATTAAAAAAGTGTTTTTAAAAATTATCAACTAACATAGAATTAGTTTATATTTTAGTAATGTGTCGTAATTTGTTCTTTTACAAGTGAAAAGTTAAAATAATTAAGTAATTCAATTAAAAACACATCATCATAATCTATTATAATTTGTAATTCTTTATTTTTGAAATTTGAACATATTTTTCCCAAGAATTTTTTTCCATTGGAAATATTTTCATAATCTTCTAATATTTCAAAAGAGTAGATCTCACAAAATTTTTTATTTACATATACATCAGAATAACCTATAATCTATTAAATTAGGGCTAGTAGATACAACTTTATATTTTGTTCCATCTGCATATGTACTTATTTTAGCTTTTATTAAAAATTCTTCTAACTTCATTATTGATGTCCTCTCACATTAATATTATACATCATTTTCTCATTTATTTCCACTATTTTCTCTTATAGGTTCAGTTCCCATTAAAACTAAGGGTTCGATACCCGTAAGTTAATTGTTCGATTCCTTGGCAAGTCTCCTTAAGTATGTACAACAAAAAGTCTATTTATATAAAAAAAGCGAATATTCTAACCATATTTGGCTAAAATATCCTACAAAAACAAAAAATAAGCCTTTTTAAGAGAAACTAGCTTCTCTTGAAGACTTATCGATTTACTATAATGGTGATCTGTACGGGATTCGAACCCGTGAATGCATGCGTGAAAGGCATGTGAGTTAAGCCGCTTCTCCAACAGACCACAATGGCGGAGCAAGAGGGATTTGAACCCTCGCATCAGTTTCCCGATCTATACCCTTAGCAGGGGTACCTCTTCAGCCTCTTGAGTATTGCTCCATTGCTTATATATTATATCAAAATTGACAAATATAAGCAAGTAATTTACAATTTATTTTTTAATGTCTAAAAAGGATCAATTTAATATGACCCTTTTTATTTTTCACTCACTATTGTTAGTGAATCTGCCATTTTTATCATTTCAAAAACAGATATTGTTTCTGAGGCAATTTTATACTCAATTCCGCCATCAATAAATAAAATATAATTTGTACTTGTTATAACAGGTATTGCATTGAAAATGAAGATATTCCCATCACATTCTGTTGTTATTAAACTATCATTTTTACTTACATATTGTTCAATAATTGTGTAAGAAGATGTTCCACCATATTTTAAAATAGCATATGTGTTTTCTTTATTTCGCTTTATTAATTCATCTACTAGATGTGTTCCTTCTGGAAAAT
This sequence comes from uncultured Staphylococcaceae bacterium, assembly GCA_964453965.1. Taxonomy (GTDB): domain Bacteria; phylum Bacillota_I; class Bacilli_A; order ML615J-28; family CAG-313; genus CAYVQA01. The sequence continues at coordinate 20,260 of CAYVQA010000016.1, read as the reverse complement.
AACTAGGATAACTAATTGTTTTTTCATATTCAATTTCAAAAAGGCTTGTTTGAATTGTTTGAATAGATTCGTTAATATCAAAAAATTTTTCTTCCACATCAATATTTGTTTTAAAGTTTGTTATTTTAAAGTCATTGATTATTTTATCATCTTGATCATAAATTATGATTTCTTCTAATTTTCCTTTTTTATCGATAATTATTTTTTCTTTTTCGCTTGTGTTATTATCAAATATCTTTACTTTCATTTCTAAAATTGTTTTATCATTTTCTTGTTTTTTAGTTAAATCGTTTGATGTTTTTATATCATTTACAACTGATTCTAAAATATATGGATAACTTGAATTTAATGGCCAATTTGTTTTTATTTTGAACGTTTTATTAAGCATCGGAATACCGATATAAACGCCATCATTGTTTTTAACAATAATTTGAATTTCATTTGTTTCTGGATTTGTTATTTCAACATAATAATAACTTGGTTTTAAATATGTTACAGAAATTTTGCATTCTTTTTCGCCACTTGGATAAAATGATTTTAAATTTCCTTCTAAATTATATGATGATAATTTTTCTATTTTTGACACAAAATCATCAGTTTTTTTGTCTTCTTTACTTTTGCATGATATTAAGAAAAAAGAACATAATATTATTGATAAAATTATGATTTTTTTACGCATATTTCCCCTCTTTTTATAATTTAAATCATTTAAATATATGCTAAAGATTAATATTTTATAACAATTGTTAAATAACAATTGTTGTTTAACAAAAATTTAATAAATATTTTTAAATGATTATTATTATGTATATTTTTATAATATTAGCAAATAATATTAAAAAACAGGAGGTTAATATGAATACTTTACATAAAATTGCTTTAATTTTTGTGATAATTGGCGCATTAAATTGGGGATTAATTGGTTTGTTTGATTTTAATTTGGTTGCGTTTTTATTTGATAACATTAGTGTCGTTATTTCACGTATAATTTATTCGATTGTAGGATTAGCAGGTCTTATTAGCATTGTGACATTATTTATTCCTAATGTTGATGAATATCATTCAATGAATACAACACATTAAAAAGCCATACTATCTTAGTATGACTTTGATAAGTCTATAAAGTTTAGCTTTATAGACTGTTTTTATTTAAAAGTGCATAAATTAAAGTATCTTTCCAAATAGGTTTCTCATTTTCGTCTTTCCAAAAATAAATATTTTCTTTTAATAAAGCCTCTTTTTGAAAATTTAAACTTTCTAAAAGTTTTTGTGATGCAATATTATTAGTATCACATTCTGCGTATATTCGGTGAATTCCTTTGGAAAATTCATTTTTTAAAAGCGACTCGATGGCTTCTTTTGCATAACCTTGATGCCAGTAATTTTTATTTAAAACATATCCTAATTCTAATTGATTATAGTCACGTTTTCCTAAATAAACATTACCAATCATTTTTTTATTTTCTTTTAAAACGATTGCCAACATTTCATCACTATTAATTCGCCACTTTAAATTTTCTTTTGTTTCTTCTTTTGAAAGGGGCTTATATGGCTCATATTTTACTACTTCTTCATCAGATAAATATTCATATAAATCTTGAAAATCACTTTCAATGTATTTTCTTATAATTAAACGATTTGTTTCTAAAAGTATTTTATTTTCATTATTCATTATTATTACCATTTACTAAAGAATTGTAGTAGTCCATTAATGCTCTTAAGCAATGGCTAATCCCTGATTTTGATAGTTCTTTCCCAAATACTACAGATGCATTATAACTTAATTCTTCATTGCTGCTTTCTGGATACATTTCCCGAAGTTTTGCGATTGATTGAAGTCTTACAGGCATATCATTAAATTTATCTTGACTTCTTATATAATTAATAGCTTCTAGTTGCTTTTGAGCAATCATAATGCATTTTCGTTCATTCGCAATATCGCAATTAGTAATTCTGTTTGCCATATTATTAAAGTCGCGATAAATTCTGATGTCTTCAAAATTATACATTCCTTGTGTTGCGCCAATGAAAATTAATAATTTGCTGATATCTTCAGCCTTTTTTACATAGACTAATTGTCCACTTCCTTTAGTTGTAACTTTTGCGTCTACGCCAATTGTTGACATTATTTTTATTGCCATTTCGCTAACTGAAGGATTCGCACAATATATTTCAAAATGGTATGAATCTTTTCTTGGATCGCTAATTGATCCATGAGTTATAAATAAACCTCTTAAATAAGCTTTTTGTTTTTCTTCTGTAAATAGCTCTAAATATTCAATACTGTAATCATCCGTTTCTAATAATTTAAAATCATTGATTATTTGATTGACATTATTGGTTACTTCTAAATAGTAATAACGATATTCATTTAAATTATTACTTTCTTTAATTTTTAATTCATCAACGGTATTATAGTATTTTTTTAAATATTGTGATACTTCTTTTATAACATTAAGAATATATGAATTTACTAATAATTTTAGTTTTCGATCAATGATTGCAATTTGACTTGAATTTTGTAAAATAGCCATAATTAAAGCATTTTCTTCATCATTTGATTCTATTTTTAAACTTGTTAATTCTCTTCTTACTTCACTTGCAAATGACATATTTACATCCTTTTTAAAGCAGATATTGCGGCTAAAGCTCCATCTCCAACTGCTGTTGATACTTGTCTTAAAGTTTTATTTATACAATCACCTGCACCAAATAAGCCTATTATCTTTGTTTCTAAAGATTCATTTACTTCTAGATTACCATTTTCATTTAAAACATTTAATTTGGCTAAAGGATAAGTTGAAGGAGTATCGCCTAAATAAACAAAAACAGCATCAATTTGTAATAAGTTTTCGTGATTGTTTTCAGTGTTTAAAATTTTAACACTTTCTACTTTTTCTGTTCCATTAACAACTATTATTTTTGTATTTAAAAGCACTTCAATATTGGAATAACTGTTTAATTGATTCGCGATAAAGGGTGATTCCAATTGATTATTTTCCGCAATTAAAGTTACTTTATGGCAAAGTGAAGCTAAATAAATTGTTTCTTCCATTGCTTTAATACTTGATCCTAAAACAACAACATCTTTATTTTGATAAAGTGTTCCATCACATGTAGCACAATAACTAATGCCTTTGTTTTCAAATTTTTTTATGTTTTGGATGTTTGGCTTTTTATTTTGGTTTCCCGTCGCATAAATAACTGTTTTTGCAAATAATGTTTCTTCAGTTGTTATTATTTCAAAATTAATTGTCTTTTTTACTTCTAAGACTTCACTAAATTTAAATTTAACATTTTGATTTTTTACTTGATCATACATTTTTATTGCAAGATCTGTTCCATCAATCGATGTAAAACCTAAATAGTTTTCAATTTTTCCAATTGATAATAATTTTCCACCAGGCGCATTTTTTTCAATTATTAATATATCTTTATTTGCTCTTTTTAAATAAAGTGCTGCAGATAATCCAGCTGGTCCCGCACCAATGATGATTGCGTCATATATATGATTATTCATTGTCATCACTTGTTTCTTCTTTTTTTTCTAGAATCATCGTATGACCTTCTTCATAAAACATTTCATGGCAAGTCGTTAAACGATATTTAAATACCCTTCGAAGTATTAATAAAGTTATTCCCGCTATAATAAATAAAATTGACATTACTTGGGCAATCTTTATATTTGTATTACCAATTGTTAATGGATCTGTTCTTAATATTTCAATTATAAATCTAACTATTCCATAGCTCATTAAATATACGCAAACACTATCACCAATATAGTATTTTTTAATATGTTTTCGGCCAACTAACATAAAAATTACAAATGCTAAATTCATAAGCGACTCATATAAGAAAGTTGGATGATAGTAACCACTAACATAAATGTTTTGACCGTTAATTAAAATCCATCCATCTTCAATATACATTTGATTCACAATAAAATCTGGAATTAAACACTTATGCATAAATTCTCTTTGGGCAAGAAGAATTTCATCCGATAAAATATATGGATTACTGATAGTTCCTGATCCTGAAACAGAGGCTGCTTTAATATTTTCAATTGATAAACCACCAAATGAATCGATTAATGGTCCAAATGCTTCTTGATTCATAAAGTTTCCCCAACGTCCAACAACTTGGGCAAACATAAAACATGGGACAATAATTTCTGCTAAGACTAATAAATCTATTTTTTTAATTTTGCAAAAGATTGGAACATAAATTGCGGTTGCGAAAATTGCGCCATGAATTGCGAGGCCTCCACTTCTTGGATTGATGATATCTAAAAATGAATCTAAGCCTTCATGTTCAAATAATACATAATAAAGTCTCGCGCCTAAAATTCCAAATAATAATCCATACGCTAAACCTTCTAAAACCATATCGCTATTCATTCCTAATTTTTTTGCAAAACGTAAAAAACCATATGTCGTCGCAACAATCGCGCCTGATAAAATAATTACAGCATAGAAACGAATTTCAATTCCAAATATTTCAAATCCTTGTTTATAAGGTGTTGGTTTTAAATTTTCCAAAAACATTAATATGTTAAATAATTTTGTTAACATCATATATTACCTCTTTAAATTATGCATACGCACTCGATTACAAATAATACTTCTGATTATTAATATAATAACAAAAGTTATAATAAATTCTAACGTTGAATCAATTCCCATATTGAATAATAAATAAGTTCCATATAAGGATGCACTTATCGAAATAACTGTAATTAATAAATTAATTGTTCCTAGTGATTTTAAAATTAATGGCATTTTAAACTTATACATTAGATTTTTTGCAAAGTATTCAATAATTGTAAAAGCAGTTATATATGTTAAATAATAAATTAAATTATCATATGTATAAATTTTAAATAACCCTTCCATTCCTAAAAATAAAAAGATATTCAAAATAAAAATAAAGATAAAATCGATTATTTTGTTTTTAAAAAGTCGATTTGAAAAGACAACAATTTTTGTGTTTCTTTTTTGTCCTGTTTGTGATTCAATTATTGAATTTAACATTTTTTTAAATTCTTCTTCATCAGAAAAAGGATCTTTTTCTTCATTATCATTTGATTCTTTATTTGATTTATCTTCGTTCATATTAGCTCCTTTTTTTGATAAGTTAATGTTATCCCAATTATTCCACCAATTAGATTTAAAATAATATCCATAATATCAAAAATTCCTAAATTAAAAATTAGTTGTGATATTTCAATTAATATAATGGTGATTAATAAAAATAAAATTTTTAGACGTAATGAGGTTTTTTTATAATTGATAATTATTCCCATTGGTATAAATAAAATGATATTTCCGAAAATATTTAAAAAAACAATTTTGTTTTTAAATAATATTTTTAACCATTTTGATAAATAATCAAAATCTATTTTTATTATCTTATTATTTATAATCGGGCGGTGAAATAAAATGATAATCAGTAGTAAACTATAAGTGATAATTAATAAAATGTCAATTTTTTTGTTTTTGATTGTTTGTATACTTCTAATAATTACTACTGATGATATTATTGATGTTAAAATGATTATTTCATTTTTCATCCATATAAAAAAGTAATTTTCTTTTATTATTAAGTAGATAATAAATGATAATAAAATGGTTATTATTAATGATAATATTTTTTTTAAGTTCATCATTATTATTATACTACTTTTTTGTAATTTTTATAATTTTTAATATAAATCTTTATTTGTAAAGTATAAAGCTTTTTTGATATATTCCCCAGTTATTGAATTAGGATTTTCTGCAACTTCTTCTGGAGTACCCGTAGCAATTAAATTTCCACCTTTTTCTCCACCTTCTTTTCCTAAATCAATGACATAATCCGCAACTTTAATAACATCTAGATTATGTTCAATTACAACAACTGTTCCACCTTGATCTGTAATACGATTTAAAATATCAATTAATTTTTGAATATCATAGGTATGTAGTCCTGTTGTTGGTTCATCTAAAATAAAAAGTGTTGAACTTGTAATCCGTTTGTGAAGTTCGCTTGCTAGTTTTACCCTTTGAGCTTCACCACCAGATAATGTTGTCGCACTTTGGCCAAGTTTGACGTAGCCTAATCCCACTTCATTTAATGTGTTTAATTTATTGTAAATTGTTGGAATGTTTTCAAAGAATTTTACACTTTCTTCAATTGTCATATCTAAAACATCCGCAATATTTTTGCCTTTATATTTTACTTCTAAAGTTTCCCGATTATATCTTTTTCCTTTGCAGGCATCACATTGAACATAAACATCTGGTAAAAAATGCATTGCAATTTTTATTACGCCATCACCCCAACAAGATTCACAGCGTCCACCTTTGACATTGAATGAAAATCTTCCTTTGTCATATCCTCTTTTTTTCGCTTCAATGGTTGACGCAAATAAATCACGAATATTATCAAAGACACCTGTATAAGTTGCTGGATTTGATCTTGGGGTTCTTCCAATTGGCGATTGATCGATATTAATGATATGGTCAATATTGTAAAGTCCTCTAATTCCTGCATGTGCGCCAACTTCAACTCTTGTCCGATATAGATTTCTAGAAATTGCATTATTTAAAATATAGTTTACTAAGGTTGATTTTCCTGAACCACTTACTCCAGTTACAACGATAAATTTGTGTAGGGGAAATTCAACATTAATATTTTTTAAATTGTTTGCGGTGGCGCCTAGGACTTCAATAGATTCTGTTTTTTCAAGTCTTCTTTCTTTTGGTAAGGCTATTTTTCTTCTACCTGATAAATAATCAGATGTAATTGATTTACCATTTTTAATTAATTCTTCCGGAGTTCCTACCGCAACTACTTCACCACCGTGAACACCAGCTAATGGTCCTATATCGATAATGTAATCACATTCATGCATTATTTCTTCGTCATGTTCAACTATTAATAATGTGTTACCTAAATCGCGCATATTTTTTAATGTTTGAATTAGTTTTCCATTATCGCGCTGATGTAATCCAATTGATGGTTCATCTAGAACGTATAAAACTCCAGTTAAATGTGAACCGATTTGTGTTGCAAGGCGAATTCTTTGGGCTTCACCACCAGACAACGTGCCTGCTTTTCTTGATAAAGTTAAATATTCTAATCCAACATCGATTAAAAATTGTAATCTTTCTTTTAATTCTTTGATAATTAAAAAAGATATTTTTGTTTCATTTTCATTAAATTTTAAATTGTTTACAAAATCTAACGCTTCTAAAATACTCATTGAAGTAAACTCATAGATATTTTTTCCGCCAACTAAAACTGATAAAGCCATTTCTGATAGGCGTTGGCCTTTACAATGAGGGCATTCAATCTCTTTCATATATGAACCATAATATTCTTTTTGCATATTTGATGTTGTTTCTTCATAGCGTCTTGTAATTAAATCTGCAATTCCTTCAATATATCTGTGTTTTTGCATTGTCATTCCACTTGAGCTTTGAATGGTTAAATCAATTGGTTCTTTTGAACCATGCATAATAATATCTTTTTCTTCATCTGTTAAATCTTTATATGGTTTATATAAATCGATGTTATAATATTCAAATAATCTTTTATATGTTTGCCATTCGATATTTTCAGTAAATATAGTATTTTTGATATAGCGGATTGCGCCTTTCGCAATTGATAGATTTTCGTCAGTAATTAGCAAACTTTCATCTAAGGCATTAATAAATCCTAATCCTTTACATTCTGGACAAGCACCTAAGGGTGAATTAAAAGAAAAAAGAGCTGGTTCTAAATTAGTGACTGTAAAACCACAATATGGGCAACAAAAGTTTTCATTATATAATTTTCTTTCTCCATCTATATCAACATAAATTTTTCCTTCTGAAAGTTTTGCGGCTGTTTCAATTGATTCATAGATTCTTGATCTTGCTTCATCTTTTAGTTTTATTCGGTCAATAACAACTAAAACATTATGTTTTTTATTTTTATCTAACTTGATATCTTCATCTAGTGAATACATTTCATCATCAACTAAAACTCTTGAATAGCCACTTTTTCTTAGACTTTCAAACGTTCTTTCAAATGTGCCTTTTTTATTTTCCGCAATTGGCGCATAGATTATTATTTTTGAATCAATAGGATTTTGAAATATGTTATCAACCATTTCTTGATATGTTTGACCACTAATTTCAATATGATGATGTGGACAATATGGTTTTCCTACTCTTGCATATAAAAGTCGTAAATAATCATATATTTCCGTTACTGTTCCTACTGTTGAACGCGGATTTTTGCTGGTCGTTTTTTGGTCAATTGCGATTGCAGGTGATAATCCTTCAATTAAATCAACTTCGGGTTTTTCAACTCCGCCTAAAAACTGTCTTGCATATGAAGATAGGCTTTCTACATAGCGACGTTGCCCTTCCGCATAAATTGTATCAAATGCAAGGGAGGTTTTTCCACTACCGCTAACCCCAGTCATTACAACCATTTTATTTCTAGGTATTTTGATATCGATATTTTTTAAATTATTTTCACGTGCACCTTTTACAATAATCCAATCTTTTGTTTCCATAAATACCTCTATTCGATATCTTCAATCATTTTAATGAATTCATCTTCATTAATTATTTTTATATTTAAAGCTTGTGCTTTAGTTAATTTACTACCGGCATTTTCGCCCGCAACAACCATTGCGGTTTTTTTACTAACAGAAGTTGCGGCAGTACCACCGTATTTTTCAATTAAAGCACTTGCTTCTTCTCTTGTAAGTTTTTCTAATTTACCTGTTAAAACAATTGACATACCTTCAAATATTTTAATGCTAAAATCTTGATTATTTGATATTGGATTAACGCCTAATTGTTTCAAATTGTCAATTAACTTTATGTGGCTTTCATCTTGAAAGTATTTAATAATTGACTCAGCTATTACTTCCCCAATATCTTGCATATTTACTAAATCTTCATATTTTGCGTTTTTTAATTCATCGATTGAAGCATATTTTTTACATAAGCTTTTAGCTGTTTTCGCGCCGACAAATCTAATACCTAGACCAAAAATATATTTATCTAAGGAATTTTGTTTTGATGAATCAATTGCTTCAATTAAATTTTTGATTTTTTGTTTTCCAAATCCATCGATATTAATTATTTCATCTTGATAGTTTTTTAATTTATAAATATCACTAATTTCTTTAATATATCCTAAATTATATAAAAGTTCTAATTGTTTTTTTCCTAGGCCTTCAATATCCATTGCAACGCGTGAAGCATAATGAATGATGCCTTCTAAGATTCTACCGCCACATTCACTATTGTGACAATAATGTTCTGCTTCATTTTCTTTTTTGTAAATTGGTTTGCCACATTCAGGGCAAAAAGCAGGCATTTTAAAAGGAATACTATTAGGGTCACGATATTTATGATCAACACCAATTACTTCAGGAATTATTTCACCAGCTTTTCTTACTTTTACCATATCGCCAATTCTAATATCTCTTGAAGTGACAAAATTTTCGTTGTTTAAGGTAGCTCTTGAAACTACAGTTCCGGCTATATAAACAGGATCAAGAATCGCATTAGGTGTTATAATGCCCGTTCTTCCAACTGTAAAAATAATATCTTTTAATTTTGTTGTTGCGACTTCGGCAGGAAATTTATATGCTATTGCCCATTTTGGAACCTTGACAGTATATCCAATTTCATCGTAAAGATTAAATTCATTTACTTTGATAACAATTCCATCGGTTTCATAATTAAGCTCTTTTCTTTTTGTCGCGTATTCTTCGATATAGTTAATAACATCTTCAATTGTTTGGCAATGTCTAACATGGGGATTTACTGAAAATCCTAAATTTGAAAGATAATTTAAAGCATCATTTTGACTTGTTATATTGTATTTTTCAGGATTTACAAGTGTATATGAAAACTGATCTAATTTTCTTTCTTTTGTAATATTCGGATCTAATTGTCTTAAACTTCCCCCTGCCGCATTTCTAGGATTTGCAAAAGTTTCGAGATTTTGTTCTTTTCGTTTTTCGTTAATTTGATTGAAAACTGTTTTTTTCATATATACTTCGCCACGTACTTCTACGTCAATTGGCATTGTTAATATTTTTGGTAAACTTTCAATCATTAACATATTTTCTGTAATATTTTCACCAATTGTTCCATTTCCACGAGTTGCGCCTAAAGTTAAAAGCCCATTTTTATATGTTGCAGAACTTGCAATGCCATCGATTTTTAACTCGACCATATATGTGTAGTTTGTCGCAACCTTGTTAATTTTTTCGTCAAATTCTCTTAATTCATCATATGAAAAAGCATTCGCAAGAGATAACATTGGAACTTGGTGTGTTATTTCTTTGAGACTTGTCTGTAAATAATCACCAACTTTTTTAGTTGGTGAATCAGGAGATGCAAGGGATGGATATTCATTTTCTAAATGCTCTAATTCGCGCATTAATGAATCATAATATACGTCTTCGATTGTAGGATTGTCTAAAACATAATATTCATAGTTGTATCTTCTAAGTAAATCTGTTAACTCTTTTATTCTTCTTCTTGCTTGTTCCATATTTTCCTCCTGATTTTTTATTTTAAGAAATTAATTATTAAAGTTTGAATAACTTCTCCTCGTGAGCTTCTAAACATATAATGTCCCATATTGGGAATTATAATAATCGATTTTACTTGATTTTGACAATCATTATAACATTTTTCAATTGCCTTTTTTGGAACAAGTTCATCAAAATATCCCCAAATAATTAAAGTTTTGGCATTATATGTGGTTGTTGTTTTATTGATATGGGAAATAATTTTTGTAAATTCTTTATAACTTTTTAAGTTAAATTTCTTTTTAAGTGAACTTGCAAAAAATTTAACTGCGCCTAAGTCTTCTTTAACAATATTTTTGAATTTGCTATTTTCATCATCTAATTCATTTGTTAAAAGAAAGTCTATTTTTCTAATAATTGTTTTAGGGCTAAAATATTTTACCGCCGGCGCAAGCATTACTAGTTTATTTATTTTATAATTACAAGCAATGTATTTGGCGATTGCACCACCTAAGGAAAAACCAATTACATCAATAATACTTGTTTCTTGATTTATTTTTTTAAAAGTTTCTTCAATTCGTTTTAAGACATTTTGAATGGTAAAATCTTCACTATTTTCATCCTTATGACCTGGAATAATAAACATTTCAATTTTATCGTATAACTCTTTTAATTTATTTGGTAGAGTTGTAAAATCTTCATCATCAGTTAAATATCCATGAATTAATAAACAAACTTTTTTCATATACTCCTTTATTCACATTTTGTGATTGAACTATGATTTTTGTAAAGTAATCTAAGTTCATGATCTTTGTCGAAGACAACTCTAATTTTGTCATCTTTTACTTCGACAACTAATCCATATCCAAACGATGTATGATGGATTTTTGATCCTACTGTTATTTCGCCAGATGATTTAGGAAGTTCATTACGTTTTTCAACGGATTTATTTATTTCATCATTAACCAAATATTCAATTAAGAAACGTGATTTTTGATTACGTACTACACGTCCATAAATTAGACGACGATTTGCACATGTTAAATAGATTTTTTCTTTTGCTCTTGTCATTGCGACATAAGCTACGCGGCGTTCTTCTTCAATATCAACATCATCACGTAATGTTGGGAAAATCCCTTCTTCTAAAGCAACAATAAAGACAACTTTAAATTCCAATCCTTTTACAGAATGAACTGTTGATAAAGTTACACCATCTTGAGCATTTATTTCACTTAATGAGTCATCTAAAAGAATTTGGTCAAAAACTATTTGCATTTTTTCAGTTCCTGATAATTCTTCACCATTTAAACTTTCTTCGACATTTACAAGTACTGATCTAAATTCTTCGATGTTTTCAACTCGATGTTCTTCTGCCGGATATTCATTTTTAATAAATTCTTTATATGTTGTTTTTTCTAAGAAATAATCAAAGAATTCTGGTAAATTCATTGTTTCTAATTTTTCTTTTAGATCTAAAATTAAAGCTCTAAAATCAAGTAATAATTTATTTTTTGTTGTTTTATTTTCTTGACAATAATCATTGATAGCGTCTAAGATATTTAATGACGTTGCGTCCATATATTCTTCAACTTTTTGAATTGTTTTTTCGCCAATTCCTCGTGGTGGTAAATTTAAAATTCTTTTAAAATGAACTAATTTTCCACAATCAATGATGAAGCGGAAATAACTAATAATATCTTTTATTTCTTTTCTTTTTAGATAAGAAACGCCACCATAGATGCGATATGGAATTCTATTTTCAATTAATGATAATTCAAAATTTCTTGAAATTGCACTATTACGATATAGAATTGCAATATCTTTTGGTTTGTAGCCTTTACCAATTAAGCTTAAAATTTCATCAGTGACATAACGCACTTCATCATCGTGATAATAATTTTCTTTTACCATTACATCAGTTACATCGCCTAAATTATCACTTATTAAAGATTTTTCTTGTCTAATTCTATTATTTTTGATAACGGCATTTGCGCCTTTTAAAATGATATTAGTACTACGATAATTTTTATTTAAAATGATTTTTTTTGCGTCAGGATAATCTTTTAAGAAATCTTGCATATTTTCAGCTCTAGCACCACGGAAAGAGTAAATGCTTTGATCATCATCACCAACTACAAATAGATTTTTTTCTTTACTTGCTAAAAGTTTGATTATTTCATATTGAATTGTATTTGTATCTTGAAATTCATCCACTAAAATATATTTGTGAATGTTTTGATATTTTTCTAAAACATCTGGGTTTTCTTCAAAGATTTTTTTAGTAAGTAAAAGTAAATCATCAAAGTCAACCATATTGTTTTCTTTTAAATATGCTGAATAAGCATCATTTATTTCTGTTAATAATCCCATTAAAGGTGTGCCATTGTTTTTAAAATCGCTTATTGATTGTAAAGCGGTTTTAGGCCAAATTTTTTTCTTATCAATTTCTAATTCTTTGTAAATATCTGTTAAGATTTTTGCGCCTTCTTCATCATCAATAATTTCAAAATCTTTTCCATATCCAAGTAAAGTAATTTCTCTTCTTAGAATTCTTGAGCACATTGAATGAATTGTTGACATATATACTTGATAAGCTTCATCACCTAAAACATTGCTTAATCTTTCACGCATTTCATTTGTTGCTTTTTTTGTGAAAGTTATTGCCATAATATTATATGGTTTGATCTTTTTTTCTTTAACCATATAAATAATTCGTGAAATTAAAGTTTTTGTTTTACCAGTTCCAGCTCCTGCAAATACCATTACAGGACCTTCAACAGTTTGAACGGCCATTAATTGTTCATTATTTAAATTCATTGATTCCATAGTTATTTATTAAATGAAGTTTTAAGACTAACCGTGCGGTTGAATATTAACTCATTTCCTTTCGATTCTTTATCGGTTGTAAAGTAGCCATTGCGAATGAATTGATACTTGTCGAGTGGCTTTGTATCTTTTAAACTATTCTCAACATATCCTAAAGAAACCGTCCATGATGTTGGATTAAGTCTTTCAATAAAGTTATCACTTGATACTTTTTCGTCTAAAATTAGTGGTTCAAATAAATTAAATTTTGCAGGTAATGCGGTTGTTGCTTCAACAAAGTGAATTGTACCATTTGGTTTTCTTTCATTAAATCCGCTTCCACTTTTTGTTTTTTCATCATATGTACAATGTAATTCTTTGATTGAACCATCTTCATTATAAATTACTTCATTGCATTTGATGAAATAAGCATTCATTAATCTTACTTCAAGACCTACAGATAAACGTTTCCAATGTTTGTTTGGTTTTTCTTCGATGAAGTCATCTTTTTCAATGTAGATATTTCTTGAAAATGCAATTTTTCTTGTTCCTAATTCTTCATTTTCCATATTGTTTGGCGCATCAAGGTATTCAATTTTTCCTTCTTCATAATTTGTAATTACAACTTTTAAAGGATTAATAATCGCCATTGGACGCGAAGTTGTTAATTTTAAATCATCTCTTAGGAATGATTCAAACATTGAAAATTCAACAGTTGAATTTATTTTTGATAAACCTGTTGATAAAATAAAATTACGAATTGAATTTGGTGTAAATCCTCTTCTTCTTAAACCAGCTAATGTTGGCATTCTCGGATCATCATAACCTGTTACTAATTTTTTATCAACTAATTCTTTTAAGTAACGTTTACTCATAATGGTATTAGTAATTCCTAAACGACCAAATTCAATTTGGCGAGGTTTATGAGGCACTTCTGTTTTATTTATTACCCAATCATAAAGTGGTCTGTGATCTTCATATTCAATACTACATAAAGAATGAGTAATACCTTCAAATGAATCTTGTAATGGATGCGCAAAATCATACATTGGGTAAATACACCATTTATCTTTTGTTTGATGATGTGAAATTTTCATAATACGATATATTACAGGATCACGCATATTGATATTAGGACTTGCCATATCAATTTTTGCTCTTAAAGTTTTTTCACCATTATCATATTTACCGTTTTTCATTTCTTCAAAAAGTTTTAAATTTTCTTCGATTGAACGATCACGATAAGGCGAATTTTTTCCTGGTTCAGTCGGTGTTCCACGATATGCTTTTACTTCTTCTGGTGATAAGTCATCAACATATGCTAAGCCTTTTTTGATCATTTCTACAGCCAATTCATATGTCTTTTCAAAATAGCTTGAACCATATACAATAATATTTGGTGTATAGCCTAACCAATTAATGTCTTCAAGGATTGCGTCTACAAATTCTTGGCCTTCTTTTGCAGGGTTAGTATCGTCAAACCTTAAATTTGTTTTACCGCCAAATTCTTTTGCAAGTTCAAAATTGGTTATGATTGCTCTTGCGTGACCAATATGTAAATATGCATTAGGTTCAGGGGGAAATCTTGTTAAAATATGATCAACTTTTCCTTCTTCTAGTTCTGTTTTCATTATGTTTTTAATAAAGTTTGAATTTTCCATAATTAACCTCTTTTATTCTAATATTTTTACTTGACACTTTTTAAAATTAGTGCCGTTTGCGTATTTTTGATATAAATCAATTAGCAATTTTTCATCTTGATTATCTTCATTATCTTGACCAAAACAAATAATCATTATTAATATTTTTGTTGTTGTATCGCTAACAGCTGTACGTATCGTATCGGAAGTAGGCGTTCCAAAATTACCCAAATCATCTTGATAAACTGGCATATTAGTAATATTTATGATACCCCGATTTATTCCCTCATAAACATCAGTATTTAATCCTTGGGTGATAAAAATATCACCTTTTATTTTATCCAAATCAACAACACAAACACTTCTTAAAGTTTTGATTGATAAAATATTTCCTAAATCAACAATATCATTAATTTTATATAAGCCTTTGTTCTTAACGATTCTGCGAATAAGACTTTCAGTTGCTAATCGATATCTTGATGGATCGATACCAAGTTTTTTGTATGCATCGCGTGATTTTTTTAATTTAGGGATATTTACAACATCTTCAATTTTGTATTTTGTCATAACTTCTTTTATTTGTGCGTTGGTTAAATTTTCTACTTCTTTTGTTGTTTGATTTTTAACATCTAAAGTATAAGCTATAACATTTAAATTAACTTTTTTTAAGCAAGAATCAATTGTTATATTCTTGAAGTTTGGCATTGATACGATCGCTTTCATCTAATAATTTTTGATATTCTTCTAATATTTGATCTGATTTTTTTAATTCTTGGAATTGTTTTGCGATTTCTTCAACTAAATATTCTTTTTTCTTTTTGATTAATGGTAATTGAATTTCAATTTTTTCTTTGTCGCTTATCATTTTAAAGATTCGTTCATTATTTAGTGATCTTTCTTTAAATGTATCATTGATGTAATTTATTTCTCTTAATTTTATAGTTATTTCTTCTTCATTTTCGCTAATTTTTTCATCAATTTCTAATACTTTTTGTTTTGCATATGGATCAATTATAAGCGATTTCCTTTTGTCTTTTAAAATTTCGATTTGATTTTTAAGCATACTAATATTATTATTAAGTTCTTTTGATTTAGTAATGCCTGCTACATATTCATCATAGAAGAAACGATAATCTTGATTGCTTTTAATTATTTGATATACTTTTTGAATAAATTCTTCAAAAGTAATGATATTTTTGTTGACAGTTTCTAAATTGTTTTGATTTTCTTCATATAATTTTTCTTGTTGATGATGTTTTGCAACTAGGTTTTCTAACTCTAAAAGTCTTTCGGCTATTTGGCTTAATCTCAAGATTAAACTATTTTTGATGTTTTCTTTCGTGTCCGCATTTTTTAATTCTTCAAGAAGTTTTTCTAATAAATTTTCTGCACTATTTGCGATTTCTGTTTTTGACATTTCAATTAAAAGATTATGACTTATAACATCTTTTATTTTGTTTTCTTGTGAAGATATCAAATCATCGATTAACGTAACTAAAGAATTATACACTTTTTCTTTTCTTGAGAGTTCTTGATTAACATCTTCAACCATTGATTTAATTTCTTTTAATTCTAATGTTGGGTCTTCAGATGAAATTTGTGCAATTACATTTTTGATATTTGTGATTTCATCTTGATATTTTTTTATGTTTTGACGATAATTGTTATTAATAACATCTAATTTATTAACAATATCAATTAAATCACAAGCATTTTGATATCCTTCACTATTGAAATATCTAATAATACGATTGATTTTTACAGTTAATTCATTTGGATAAATATCACCATTGTAATACGATTTGATTGTATTATTGTAAAGTCTTAAGATATCATTGTAACGTTCATCATAAATTTCAACTTCTTTGTATAATTCAGTACAACTACGATCATATTCAAAGTTACAATTTTCAATTGCTAATTGATTTTTAGCAATTGTTTTTTCATATTCTGCAAAGGAATTTTTCTTTTCATTAAAAGAAATTGAATCTTGTTCAACAATGCTTAATTTTTCGACTAAATTGATTTGGTCTTCTTTTAAATTTTCAATTTCTGTTTCGATATTTTTAAGGCGATTTTTTCTAATTTCTGATGCGGCTGTTTTATATTTATTTAAGTAATATAAAATTAAAGAATTATCATCTAATACATCATTTGGATTAGATGAAGTTTGTTCTAAAGCGCTTAGACGTTTTTTTAGATTTTCAATTTCTTCTGCCATTGCGGTTATAATTTGTAGAAGTTCATTTTCGGTCATTTTGATACCTTCCTTTTTACGTTAAATGTTAAAAAATAATTTAATGATAAAGAATATTAATATAATCAGCGTTATTGCATTAATGATTAATAAAGTTATTGTAATTCTTTTTCTTAAATGATATTGTTTTTTTGTTTTACTTAGATTGTTTAAATAATCTTCTATAATATAATTTAAATTTAAATCTTTTTGATATTTATTTAAATTTGTTAATAATAAAGGCTTATATTTATTATTTTTGATTTTTTTGGCCGCATTTTTATAATATTTTTTTAAGAAAGTTTCAAATTTATTTAACTTTTTTTCTAATCGTTTGTCTAAAACTTCAATTTGTTTAGCCATTTCATTTTTTTCTTTTTCTTTTGCATGAAGATAAAATTTAAAAAACAGTTGATAAATTAATGAAACAATATTGACGATTAAAGAACACATTAAATATTTTTTTAAAGTCATTAGTTTTATAATGAAAGTGTATGTTTTTAATTTTTCGGTTGGAAAACATAAGAATCCTAATATAATTATTAATGCTATATTAATAATTATAAAGATTGATGGAAGTTTTTGAAGATTAAAATCTTTTAATACTTCAATTTTATTTGTTATGTCTTTTATTTTTCCGCGATTCGCACTTTCATAATCTTTTGACCATGATTTTATTTGTTTATTGATTGTTTTATTTTTTTCGTTATTATTTAAATCATTTCTTACAAGAAATCCACCAATTGATGTGAATTGATTTTTGTATTTAAAGGTAAACTGATCAAATGCATTAATCGCATTTATCTTTTTTTCGCTTGATAGATATTCGAAAGGACTTATTTTTAATATTTCTGTAATTTCTAAATATTCTTTTTGAGTTAAATTACAAAGGCTTGTCACTAAATAAGAATCGGCGGTTCGACACGTTATATTATTATCGAGAGATTTTTGATTTTGTGCTTCTTTTTGGTTTATTAAATCAATATCATTCCACCGCATATTTTAGTCCTTTCATTATTTTTTAAAGTAAATTTTCTTCGTTTACTGTTTTATTTGTTTCGTTTTTAATAATCGCACATTCGGTTGTTAAGAAGACACTTGCGACGCTTATTGCGTTTGTAATTGAAGAAATTGCGACGCTAGCAGGATCAATTACTCCAGCTTCTTTTAAATCGATGATTTCTTCTGTTTCAACATTAATCCATTTATCGTTTTTGAATTGTTTTGTAATATTGATATCAATTCCGGCATTATCAATTATTTGTTTAAATGGTTCTTCTAATGCTTTGATAATGATATTTTTTGCAGGTAATGCATATTGATATTGATTATCTTTTAGTTTTTCACTAATTTGGTAAAATACTTTCCCACCACCAGCAATGACGCCTTTTTGACTTGCGGCTTTTGTTGCATTGATTGCGTCTTCAATGCGTAGTTTTAATTCTTTTAGCTCTGGTTCGGTTGGGGCACCAACTTTAATTATTGCGACACCACCTAAAAGTTTTGCAATTCGTTCTTCTAATTTTTCTTTTTCATAAACACTTGTTGTATTTTGCAATTCTTGTTTTAGTTGATTTGCTCTATTTAAAATATCTTCATCGCTACCTGAACCATTGATAATTGAAGTTTGATCTTTAGTGATGATTACTTTTTCAGCACTACCGAAAACATTTAAATTTATTTCTTCTTCTAATTGACTATTGATATATTTTCCATTTGTAAAAATGGCGATATCTTCTAATTGTTTGGTTTTCTTTTCGCCATATGATGGTGTTTTTACAACCGCTACATTAAATACACCACGAAGTTTATTGACAATTAAAGTATTTAAAACACTAGCGTCCATATCTTCACAAATTATTAAAAGAGGTTTGTTCTTTTTTATAGATTCTTCTAAGTATGGTAAGATTTCATTTGTAATTGTAATTTTTTTATCAGTAATTAAAATTAAAGGATTATCTAATTCAATTTTATCCTCACCATTATTTGTTAAATAAATAGATATATAACCCCGATCAAATGAATATCCTTTAGTTACTTCTAAAGTTGTTTCGATATTTGAAGATTCTTGTAAAGAAATAATTCCATTGATTCCCACTTCCGTATACGCAGACGCAAGATAATCAGCTACTAATTTATTCCCAGAAGAAATTAATGCAATTTTTCTTAAGTCATCAATTGAATTTATTGGTGTTGTTACTTTTAATATTTCGTCAATAATAATTGGCAAATAATATTCCATTCCTTTACGAATGTCAACGGGATTTACACCATTTTCGATTTCTTTTAGTCCATTTAAAATTAATGCGGATGATAAAATGATTGCGGTAGTTGTCCCATCACCAACAAAATCGTTTGTTTTAGAAGCAGCTTCTAAAAGAATGCTTGCGCCTAAATTTTCATATTTATCATTTAATTCAATTGCTTTTGCGATTGTTACCCCATCATTTGTAATTAACGGAGTCCCAAAGTCTTGTTCAATAATTACGTTTCTACCCTTTGGCCCAATAGTTACTTTAACCGCATCATATAGTTTTTTTATTCCATCTGCCATTTTATTTCTTGCATCGCAAGCATATTTTAAATCAATAGACATTTTTAGATACCTCTTTTTAGTAAATAAATTTTGCATACTATATATTTTATTATATCACAAAGTTCAATTCTTTTCAAATGATTGCGACTATTATTTTTTTTGTTGACTATTTTAGAATTTATAAAAATTATCTTTTGTGAAAAATATTTTTGTTTTTTGTTTTTTAATTATCATTTAGCTTATCAAATATTTCCTATATATTTTTAAAAAATAAAAAATGAAGTTTTGAATATAAGAGATTCATACTTCATCTTCATTATTTTTTTCACTTGACTTTTGTAGTTGTTATGGTATAAAAAGTTTATCTTAGATATTTAGACTAAAATAGTCTATAAGATTTGAAAAATAACCTTATAAGAGAAAACAATTTCTTAAATTTGTTAAACAATATAACCAAGAAGATAAACAAGTATTATTGCTATTAAAAGTCTTCGCAATTTCTTTTTGCAATT
>CAYVQA010000015.1:0-22091 GCA_964453965.1 uncultured Staphylococcaceae bacterium | reverse complement strand
TGTGCGCATGAACATATTGAAGGCCTATTTCTCTACCAAAATTGGTTGCTGTTTCAGCTCTCACAAATATTTTTGGTTTTCCACCTTGATAATGAACAGTTGTATTCATTAATCTTACACCATCTGGATGAAGTAAATTTTCATCAATTATATTTAAATATTTATTGATATTCTTTTTTGCAAATTCTTCAGATATTAAACCACGATTAAATGGTAATAATCGATATTTAATACCTGTTTTTTGATCTTGTGGATGTAACATTAATTCTTCTTGTTCACCAAAATATGCAAATCCTGCTGGTACATCATCAATAAGTAAATATTTATTATAACTTGTGCGTAGTGTTTTTAGTAGTTTTGTGAACTTTTTGTCATTTTTATACTTGATTAAGCAATTATTTAATTTGTTGATTGCTTCAATTAATAAAAGAACTGTCCAACCACTTACCATATTTTTAGTTAAATCACGATTGCAAGGTTGGAGTGTATCATCCCAATCGCCTCCACCATAACATGGCAAATTAGTATCTTTTACATTACTATTAACGATTGCTTGAATTTCATTTTCAATATGTTTCATTAAAGTATCGCTACCGATATACATTCCTGTATTTCTTTCTGTATAAGGAATTATTTCATCTAAAATGCTAATATCACCTGTTTGTTCAATGTAGTTTGCGACTGTTCTAACTGGCCATACAATTATATCACTATGGCTTTCTTGAGCTTGAATATTTCGGTAATTGTCAAACATGAACCATTGTGGCCAATCATAATTATCAACAAATTGACGTGAATATAAATTAAGAATTATATCTTTAACAATTTCATATTCACCAAGTGAACTAAATAATTCAATTGGGCCTTGACATACGTCTCTGGTTCCCCATGCGGCACCACCATATTGTTCTAAACCATGTGGAGATGTATAGTGAACTAAAGCATTATGAACATACCATTTAATTAAATGATTATATTTTTCAACATCTATCTTCTTCGTTGTTGATAGATTAAAACTATGAAGATGTTTTTGATATTCTTCATTATAGTGCTTTTGCATTAACAAAGGATCTTCAATTCTATAATTATCATTATTTACGGCATGAATAATTGAAATAGCCGATGCTTTATTGTATCTAACTGAAAGAATAGGGTTATATCTTGATTTTTTATCGACAAAGAATATTTCATCACTGCCATATTTAGCCTCACCATCACTAGTTGTATCAAAATAAAATTCTAAATTTGGATATTTAATTTTTGAAAAAGTATTTTCTGCAAAGCCAAAGACAACTTTATTATCAACTACTTTATATGTAATTGGTGAATTGATATATTCGCCTAGTAATAACTGATCGGCAACAATAAAATCATATTTACGTTTATTTAATGATTCAATTTTTGTAGATATAATTGGTTTATCATAATCAGTTGAAGTTGTTATTTTAATAATATCATTTTTTATTTGATAATACCATGTGCTTGTTGAAACATCCATTATATAAAGTAATGGCATTGCTAGTAAATGATATTTACCATTTATTTTAATAAATATTCTTTCTCCTGATGTTTTTGCAATATTTAATGGTGTCGTATTATGACTTAAAAATTTATTTAAATTTGTGTTTCCATAAGCAATATGTGAATTAAAAATTCCAAAAATCCAGTTTGTGTTCGTCATTGTTTGATCATCAATTTTTTTGAACCCATTACTAATTTGGACCATACCATGAGGACGTTCAACAAGGAGTTCTTTTTGACTATTAACAAAATGTTCGCTATTTTGATTAAACCAAGAATATGTTATTTTATCGATTACTTCTTTATTTTGCATATCATCTTTAAACTCTTTTGCAAATTTTGAATGGATGTTAAATGGTTGATATGGTAAAATGTTTTGATAAGAAATTTTTAAATCAATTTTTGAAAATTTTAGATTTTCTTTATTTGTTAATGGTAATTTTTCATATAGATTTGTAATGTCTTGAATATTAATTTTTTCTATTTCATTTTGTTTTAAATTAATTAATGACTCATAAAAGACAATTTCTTCATTTTTTGTTAAGTCAATATCAACTGTTTTAAAAGCATGATAAGCAAATTCATATTGATTAATAATTGATGGAAGTGTATTTGTTTTTACTGCTTCTGGAATATTAGTAAATTTATATTCTTTTTTGAAGAAATCAAATCCATCTGTTGCATAAGCAATTGTTTTTGATAGTGACCCACTTTGAATTAAAAGTGGGGCACCTTGATTTTGTTTTGTGACAATATGATACCCATATTCGTCTTCAAATACTTTATGATCTAAGTATTGACAAACATATGCTTCGTTTGCGGTTGGGCTATTCAAGGAAATATCTTGGCCATAGAAAATGTTTATTTTTCCTTGATAATCGCCTGATAATTTTATTTTCCAAAACCATGTGTGTTCAATTACTTGAAAAGTTATTTGATAAAAGACTTCTTTAAAGTTTCCAGTATAATAGATGATATTATCATTTAACACCCAACTAGATGGGCTATCAACTCCGAGTAATTTTGTTATGTATATTCCAGTCTCATCTTCCAAACGCAAATAAATATTTGCTATCATCCCATCTAGAGTACCACCAGTATACATTGATATTTGGTTACCTTGATAAGTAATATCTTTAATATCACCACTTTCTAAAACTCTAAATGTTAAATCGTTTGAACATATATTTTGTGTTTTTATATCATTTATTATGTTTAATTTCATGTTGTACCTCTACTTGCTTGTAAATCCTAATTTTTGAAGTCCTGTTTGAACATAATTAATGTCCATATAAATGTTCCAAATCATTTCTGATAAATAATTTTCAATCATTAAGGCACTTACACCTTTGTCAATTCCGATAACATCAGTTGCATACCAGCCACTAGATGAAATATTTATTGTATTATCAGTATGTGTTTCTGTTGTTCCTAAGTTATAAGCGTCTTTGAATCCATATTTACTCCAAAGTCTATCATAACTTTTATAATTATTCATTGCTGCAATTGTTTCTTCTGGAGTAAAGACAATTGAGCCAATTGCACCACATGGTGGAATTGTTCCATCAGTTAATGGTTTTCCACCTGCCGTTGGCGCAGAGCCATAAGATCCACTATATCCATTAGGACCATCACATGCAGTTGGTCCCCATGATGTTTCGCTATAAGTTTTATAATTAACTGAGTTTTTGATTGCCCATACGATTGCAGCTTTAGATGCATTTACACTATTATCAAACCAATTTACACCATCTTCATCATTGATGTTTCTAAAGTCACACCATGCATGTGAAAATTGATATGTAAAGATACTTCCAGTATAAGTAGTATAGAATGAATCATAATCGCTTGTTTTTGAAGCTTTTTTTGATGAAAATTTCATGTAATTATATGCTTCTTTACCAACTGAGTATTTTGGACTACCAGCTGCTAAAATATAAACCATTAATTGTTCTGCATACATGTCCCATGCACCAGTAAAGCCTGATTCAGGTGAATACCCCATATAGAATCTTAACATTGTTGAATCATAATACCAATTCCATTCAACTTGTTCATATAGTTCACGAGCAAGTTTTAATACTCGTCCGCCATAATATTGACCTACAGTTAATGCACCATTCATACAAATAGCAGTATCGATAATTGAAACTTCACTTTGCCATTCTCTTGTTCCTGATTTCATATTTACAAAATGATAAAAGAAACCATGAGTCTTACGCATATTTTGTAGTGTTAATAAAGTACGATAGGCTCTATTTTCGCCTTCTTCTTTTGTTATCCAATTATTTTCAACGCCAATTGGAATAACTGTCAATCCATAACCAACTGAAGCAATCGACGCAATAGTTGGACTGTCTTTTGCAATATTTACATTATAACGGTCAGGAATTAATCCATACCCTTTTGATTCTTCATTTGAATTAGCTGTTTCCCAGAAAAAATCAAAACATCCTTTTAATTCATCATAAACAACCTGGTCAACATTTTCTTTTACAGTTGTATGATAGTCTTTTGTATTTACTGGTGGAGTATCATCTTTTTTATTATTTTTATCTCCACATGAAATTAAGCAAAATGATAATAGACATATAAAAATATAAGATATTATTTTTTTAAAGTTCATTTTATTCTCCTGTAATACCTGATCTTTCAATACCCTCAACGAACCATTTTTGCATTATTAAATAGATTATTAACATCGGTAATAAGATTAATAATGTTGCGGCTAACCTTACACCTTCGTTTAATCTTAACATTGATTCATCTTTATACATTTCTGAATATTCTGCTACAAAGGTTGAAAGTCTAATTTGTAAATTTGGATAGTCCGCCGCAAACAACGATAACATATACGTTTCATTCCAATACCAAACAAAACCAAATAGGAAACAAATTAAGAAAGATTGTCCTGCAAGTGGAATTGCGATAGTAAAGAATGTACGATATGGACCTGCACCATCAATTTCTGCAGCTTCATTTAATGAATTAGGAATCATTCTAAAGAATTGGAAGAAAATTAGAATGAAAATAGCCGAATTCAAACCTTGCCCAAAAATTGATGGAAGGATAATTGCCCAAGGGGTATTTAATAATTTTAATTGATAGAATAATTGATATTTTGGTATCATATAAACTTGAGCTGGGATAATGAAAGTAAGGATTACTAATACAAGAATGATACCTTTAAATTTAAAATTAAATTTTGCGAAGCCATAACCAATAAATGAACAAATAATTGTTTGAATAATGGCAGGCACTAATGTTACTAATAAACTGTCTTTTAAAACTTCAAAATATTTTAAAACTTTAAAAGCTCTTTTAAAATTACCTAAATAAAGGTGAGTTGGAACCCAACTTACTGCTGGATTTACAAGGTCACTAGCATCTTTAAAAGATGTCGAAACCATATATAGAATTGGATATAAATAAATAAAACCAATACTTATTAAAAGAAGATAAATAACTAATTGAGTAAGAAAACCACGACTAAAATTAGTTCCAAATAAGAAGTTTTTAATCTTTAATTTATCTAAATTTTTTACATTATTAATAAATTTTGCCCAAGAGCCTTTGATATCAAAACGTTCACCTTTTGGTTTTCTTAATTCTCTAATAAGGTATTTAATCAAATTTACCAAAATAATAATGAAAATTATAATTAGGAAAGTTAGTAAATACATTAATTATTTGCCTCCTTTCTTTTTTAATTTAGCTTTGGTTGTTTTTTCTTTTGGCATTAATAATAAGCAAGTAATGCCGATAAATGCAGCTATTACAATCATATAAACCCAAGCCATTGCAGACGCAAAACCATAACCTGTTTGCATATCAAACATACTTTTCTTGATTGATACAATTACAGTATTTTCTGAGAATGTCGCAAGCAATACAATTGTATAAATTACATTAATAAAAATTAGACTTTTTAGTGAAGGTAAAGTTATTTTCCAAAAACTTTCCCATGCACCAGCGCCATCTACTTTAGCGGCTTCATAAACTTGACGATTAATCTTTTGCAATCCTGCAAGCATTATTAAAATTTGCACACCTGAAAACCAGAAAATAATAATTATCTCTGAGAATAAATTAACTAATGGTTTTGCAAGTCCAGGGCTAAGAAGATCTTCAATTAATGTTGTAAAACCATATTGATTCATAATATTTGTTCCACCTGCACCTTGGCTAATAAGTTCAGTAATAACTGGCCCTGATGAAATAATAACAGGAAGGAAGAAAATTACTCTAAATAGGCCTCTACATTTAATTGGCTGATTTAAAAGTAAAGCAATTATGATTGAGAAAACAATAATTACCGGAACTTGTAGAATCATTTCTTGGATAAATTCCCATAAATTTTCTAAGAATGTAAAACCTGCATCTAATTGAACAATATTTCTAAAGTTTTCTAAGCCGATAAATTCAAGTTTTATTCCGTCACCTTGAATTGATACTTTATTTAAACTATATACAATTGAATTAATAAATGGATATAACATAAAAATTAAGAAGCCAATAATCCAGATACCGATAAATGAATAGCCAACTAAATTATCGCGCATTTTTTTTGTCATTTTTTTCTTTGAATCTAGTTTGCTCATCTTATTTACCTCCATCCACATAATAACTCATTGCGGAAACGGTTATATTACCATCTGTATATGTTTTATTTGTATAGTTTATTATAATTGTTACACCATTTTCATAAATATTTTTTACAATACCAACTTCAGGTATAATTCGATCAGTTATGCTTTGACCAACAACATATTTTAATGCATCATTAACATAATTGTAATAAACAATTATTTCCTCTTCTAAATCATCATATTTTGATGAATAAATATAATTTAAATTTGTTTTTTCTAATTTTTGACTTGATTTATTTGTAACAATGAATGATGGATAAACATTAAAGTCAATTAATCTTAATAATTCAGATCTTGGATACGCAAAGAAGTTTGCATTTGTTGAATATAAATTCATTGAATCTTGAAGCACAAGCGATAAGAATGGTACTGTATCATCAATCATTAATCTTTGTGAACTATATAATGGGAAATCAAAATAATCATCTATTAAATCCCACATATAATCATTAGCCATTGATAAACCAATTTTTTTATTTTTTGTTTTAATCATTTGATGATAATAATCAATAGCATTTCTAATTGTCATATTAGTATCATTATCAGAATAAATCAAATTTCCCATATTTGTAAGATAATAATTATCAATATCGTATTTATCTAAGGTTTTAACACTTTCATTAAATAATTCTTTTGTCTTTGCATGATTTAATAAGTATTCTTCATCGTTGCCATTTTGATAAGTATAACGTTGATCATTGATTTTTTTGGCTAAATCGAAATATGTATTATAACCATCACCTTTACTACTTGCTTTTTGGAAATCCATTGCATAGTAAATGGTTGTTTCGCTATTTAATGATTTGATATCATTTTTTGAACCTAATTTTGAACTGATTTTTGTGTATTTTGGAGCACTCCAAGATACACCATCAGGAGTAAAGCCATTAAATACACCAACTATGTTTTTAACAC
The DNA here is from genome assembly GCA_964453965.1 of uncultured Staphylococcaceae bacterium. Taxonomy (GTDB): domain Bacteria; phylum Bacillota_I; class Bacilli_A; order ML615J-28; family CAG-313; genus CAYVQA01. The sequence continues at coordinate 15,006 of CAYVQA010000015.1, read as the reverse complement.
CTCTTGATGATAATTGATTAATAAAATTATGATATTCATTAAATGTTGTCATAACAATTGACTTATCAAATAAAACACCTGTTGTTTTTTCTAACCCAATTGTTTCTAATTTTAAAGTAATATTTTCAGCTTGTTCTTTTTTTGAAAGAACTTCTTTTTCTTTTAAATATTGATTATAATATTTTGCCATACCTACATAATCAGAATCTTCACTTTTTAATACTTTATAAGTATATGATATATTGTAATCGTTTCTTTTTGTTTGAAGTAATTTTATTGTATTTGATTCTTCTTTTCCCATTGGTTGGGTATATTGACGTCTATATTGATATGTTGTAAATATTGTACTATAAGGAATATTTTCAGTTGGGTACTGAACATTAATTGTTCCATATTCTGCTCCTTCTTCAATAATTGCGAAAAGGGAGTTCTGTTTTACGCCATGAACTATTCCATATACTGGTGCGTAAACATTTGCGCCATTAGTTTTTACAGTATAAAGATTTGATGTTGATTCAAATGATAAATTTTTTCCATAGATTTCGTTTTCATAGTCATTTGCGACTTCATAAGGTGTTTTATATCTTATTAAAGCGCCGATACCATCTGGTATAAGCATATAGCCAGGAACATCATTACTTTTAACAGCTCCTAAGTAGCGATAAGGCGTTATTGAATAGATTTTAATTTCCTCATTTTCTTCTTTAATTGATTCTGAAGGAATATCAATATTAATTCCGTCTTTTTCAAATGTTACAATTAATTTTAAACTTGCTAGTTTTGTGCTCTTTTTTCCAGTTACTTTGTTAAAAGTTAAGGTACTTTCAAAACCATTGGCGATTTCAGTAAATGTTTTTTCGCAAGTTTTATCATCAAATGAATAATAATCAGTTCTTTGGTCATTGGTGGTGTCAATAAAATTAATTGATACTGCACTTGCAACTTTATTTTTTAAAGCATTGGTTAATTCATCATAATTAATAGTACTTGACCAAATGTAATCAGTTGTTCTTGATTTAATTTGAAAGTTTAGTGTTTCTTTATCAACAGCAACTTCATAACTATAATCATCTGGTGTTGCAATTTTTACAATACTTTTCCCATATTCAAAATCTTGTTGTGATTTAGCTACACGCTCTTCTGTCGGATATGTATATCTGTTAGACGCATAAAAGTCACTTATTTGATTAAATCCTGATAGTTTTACTTCTTCTGAATCGTCCGCATTTGCGATAACAATAATGCCAAGTAGAGCTATTATAGTAACCGCAATAAGTGAAAATATGAATTTTTTAGACCGCACGATAAATCACCTCCTTAACGATTCCGACAATAAATTCAATTAATTGTCCTAAGAATGAATAAACTAATAATCCAATAATAACTAATAAAATCATTCCAAAAATCATAATAATTGCTGAGAAGACTGTTTTCCAGAATGAATAATTATGGATTTCTTTAATTGATTGGAATAATAGAATAAATGTCCAAACTAAAATAATATTATCATATAAAGTAACAATGAATTGTTCATTATATGTTAAAACATGCGTAAGTAAAGTCATTGGTAATGTTAAAAGAATAAATGGCACTAATGAATAGCAAGCGGCCATATAAATATCTTTTAACCATCCTTCACCATCACTTAGAGTACTAACAAAATAGTTAACAATGATGAATAAGAAGAAAACTCCTATTATTAATAAAAGTTGTGAGAATACCGATGATAAACTTTGTCCTGATTTAAATAAGAAACCAGAGAAATAAATATCAATTAAATAAACTAAAACAAAGATTATTAAAATGATTGTTGCGGATAAAACGCTTGTTTTCTTTTGTTTTTTAATGCCATAGAATGTATCATTTGGATGTTTTATAATTTTAAATCCATAAAGTAATTCTTTTATTAATTTCTTTTCTTTGATTTTTCTAAAGAATTCTTTTACTTTATTAAAGATATTTGTATTTTTATATATCTTGACAAAAACAATAATAAGAACAATCAAGGCAATAATTAATCCACACCATAATGGTAAATTCTTTTGAATTGCTTGGTTTCTAATTTCCCAATATGTTGATGAATAACCACTATAATCTTTTGCAATTTCAAATTCCTCTAGTGCTTCATCATATTTTCCTTCTTTTGTTAGTGCAGATCCTAAAGCCGTATGGGCTAAAGAGAATGATGAATTTTCTTTTATAATTTCTTCCCATAAAGGTTTTGAATCAATGTAACGTCCTTCATTATATAAAGTTACAGCTTCTTGGACAAGTTCAACAAAAACTGTTTTTTGATAAACTTGAATATTTCCGTTTGAACTATCTAAGATATAGAGATTGCCATTATCATCAACAACAATTCCACTTGGGCTTTTTGTTAAACCAAGTATTTTTGTTTGTGATTCATCTTTAGTATTGAAATAGAATAATAAATTACCTTTACTGTCATATTGATAAACTTCACCATTTTTGCCAACGATATAAATGAAGTTATTTGAACTCATTGTAATGTCAACTAAATCGACTTGTGGGTAATGTGTTGATTCAGGCAATGTGTTGATTCCTGTAATATTTAAGCGTTTAAATGTTTCAGTTACATCTTTTGAGTTGATTGTTAAAATTGAACCCTTTTCACCGATTGCAACATTAATTGGGGCAGAAGGTTTTTTTGATGCAGTTGAACCAGTTACAAATAAGTCATAAATAGTTTCTCGCAAAGATTTTTCAACATTATTGATTCCAATAAAACCTAAAAATTCGCCTAAATAGTTTACTTCGATAATTCCATTATTTGACCCAGTTCCCGCAATATACATATTTCCATTTGCTTTAACAGCTACTTTTGTTGGAGAAAATTCATTATTGCCGAATAATGGTGATACTGGTTTTTCAACGCTTAAAGTAATGATAGCATTATTTGTTGGATCTAAATCGTTTGTTTCATGTTTAATTTTAAATACTTTTTTTGCATTACTATCCGCAATATAAATTGCATCATCATTTACAAATACACCCATTGGTGATTTGAATTCATTTGATGTATAAGTTTTAATTAATTTACCATTTGTGGTAATTTGTTGAATTGTTTTATTTGCTGTATTCGCAATATAAATATAATTGTTATAAAAATAAAAATCATCTGCTTTTGTAATATTTAAATCTTCGCCAATTATTCCAACAGGAATATATGCAGTTTGAGTTGGAATTAAGCCATTTGTTCCTAAAGTATATGTTTGATAAGGAATTCCATTATTTGTCGTATTAGTTATCGCATGAGAATTTGTTCTAATGCCTAGTAATAGTACAAATGAGGTAATCATCATTAAAAATATTAAGATTTTTTTCTTTTTCATTTTTATCACCTACTTAATTCCTGAATGAGCCATTGTGCTCATTACTTTACCTTGTAAAACGATAAAGATGATTAAATTTGGTAAAAACATTATTAAAGACGCAGCTGCACTCATTCCCATACCAGCAGTTGAATTTGATGATGATGATAGAGTTGAAACATAATATGCAAAGGTTCTTAATGAATCTGAGTTTATGTATGTTGAACTAATTGACGCGTCATTCCATACAGTTTGGAAAGCAAGGATTGCCACAGTCGCAATCGCTGGCTTAATCATTGGTAAAATAATATGCCAATATACTCTTAAATTTGATGCGCCATCCATTTTTGCGGCTTCGATTAATTCATTTGGAATTTGATCAATAAATTGTTTAATTAAGAATAAACCAACTGGTATTGATAATGATGGAATAATATGAACCCAAAATGAATCAATTAAACCTAATTTTTCTGTTATGATATATTTTGGAATTGTTACCGCAACACCAACGAACATTAAGGCAATTGTATTAATTTCGTTTATTACACCATTGATATGAAATTTTAATTTTGATAAAGCAAATCCTGCCATTGAACTGATAATAATTGATAGAACAACAACAATAATTGTTATAACAATACTATTAAATAGATAACGTGAAACCGGGATTGTTGTAGTTGATGAAGCTTTGAATAATTCTACAAAGTTATTTAAAGTTGGTCGACTTACAAAGAATTTTGGTGGATATTCTAATAATTCATCAAATGGTTTAAACGCATGATTGAAAATGTATAAAAGTGGTAATAACATAAACAATGCTATTGGTAATACAATCAACAAGAACGGAATTTGTTCTAATTTGAAACTCTTCGGATTAACTTTTGTAACACTAAATTTTGATCTTGCCATATGTTACTCCTTTTCTCCAAATAAGCGCCATGCTAGTTTGCTGAATAAATATACAATAATTAATAATACCACTGATAATGCAGCCGCATAACCCATATCATATCTGATAAATCCATAGTCTTCAATGTGGTTTAATATTAGGGAACCTGAATAGTTCGGTGTCGGATTGGATCCAGATAACTGGACGCCAATTGCTCCAGCACTAAATGTATTTACAATTGCCATAACTGCGCCAAATAACATTTGTGGTTTCATTTGTGGAATTGTTATATACATAATTTCTTGCCATCTACTATGCATTCCATCGATATAGGCAGCTTCATAAAGTTCTGGGTTAACATTTAGAATACCTGATAACATTGCTAAAAAGCCTACGCCCATACTTCCCCAAAGGGATACAATTATCATAATTGTAAATAGATATTTTTCGGATTGTAAGAAAGCAATTGGTTCAACAATTACACCAAGTTCAAGTAAAATATAATTTAAATATCCATTTGCATCACCCGCAAAAACAACTTTCCAAACAACACTCATTGTTACACCAGCTGTAAGTGATGGTGAGTAAAGAATAACTGCTAATACTGTTCTTAATTTATGTGGTAATTGTGATAAGGCCCAAGCCATCATAAATGATAGAATGTAACCACCTGGTCCAACAATTACTGAAAATTTTATTGTGTTGGGCAAGATATATTTCATAAATTCTTCATCACTAGTTAATAAATAAATATAGTTTAAGAATTTATTTAATTTTGGTGCTGATACCATATTAAAGTTGGTAAATGATAAGTAAATTGCGACAATAATAGGAAGAATGATAAAAATTGTAAATAAAATTAAGTATGGTGCCGCAAAAATATAAGCTGTTTTATCATCTTTTTTAAATGCATGTTTTTCTTTTTTGATAAAATTACTAATTTTATTTTTTAGAGTCATCTTCTTCCTCCTTCCAATTACTTATTTTTTCAGATGTTGGCATATTGTATTCAACAATAACTTTTCCTTTATCATCGACATAGCCAAATTCTTTCATTTTTCTTGTAATTTCTTTATTTATTTTAATCATTGCATCACTTAAAGTGCTACGTAAGTTTGCGTCGTTATAAACAACGCTATTCCATGTATTAGAGATTTCTCTTTCAACGATATAGTAACCTGGGATTCTTGATACTTCTTTTAAATGTGTCCATTGTTCTAAGATTACTTTTTTGTGATCTTTATCCCATGATAATTGCTTGAAGGCTTCTATATTTGCGGTATTCCACAAGTATTTTCCACCTAAAGTATTTACCATTGTTTCAGAATATAATGTTTGTGTATCAGTTGACATCCACCATTTTAAGAATGTCCAAGCTTCTGTTTTTTTCTTTGATTTTTCGAAAATAACACCTGCTTGTTGTGCTCCTGGCATATAACGTTTAACATTTCCATTTTCATCTTCAACGCCTGGAACAACGGTTATATCCCATAATCCTTTTAGTTCTTGTGCTGCATTTAATAAATTTAAATATGTACCAAATTCACAAATACCAATTGGTATTCTTCCATATCTGAATTCATTAAAGAAATTTGATACTTGGTAAGGAAGTCCATATTCTGTATAAAGGTCTGTAATAAATTCCATTGCTTTTATTGTATTTTCGTTATCAAGTCCACCTGTTACCATTCCATCACTTCTTACTGAATATACATCACCACCAAATTGATAAATAAATGGTGTCGTTGTATCAAATGATTTTGATGATGATGAACTAGATAATGGAATATAAAAGTCCATACCATATCTTTTTAAAACCGGTAACATATCAGTTACATCATCCCAGGTTGAAGGAACATCTAATGATAATTCTTCTAAAATATCTTTACGATACACTAAAACGTAGAAGTTTTCTGTTTCTGGTAGACCGTATAATTGATCATTGTATGTCATTGGAACAAGTTGTTCAGGATTGAAGTTTTCGATTACTTCGCTATAACCATTAAAGTTCCTTAAATCACAAAGCATTCCACGCATACCATAATCATTAGGAATCCATGCGGAAACACCTAATGCAACATCGGGATTTTGATTTGCAGAGTTGGCTAAGATTAATTTTCCATCATCACTCATTAATGATACTTTTACTTTAATTCCTGTTTCGCTTGTAAACGCATCATCTGCTAATTTTTGTAAAATATCAACGTATTGTCTTGAACGATTTACCCAAACAATTAATTCATCCGAATTTCCTTTTTCATTGTAGGCTTCATCAAAGAATGATAAAAAGAATCTTTGAACACCTACCCATAAAGATTTGAAAAAGTTAGGGGTTGGATTTGGTAATTCTTTATTTCCTGAATGGATAAATATTGCGTCAACAGTTAAGTTTTGAACTAATACACTATCGATTTGTCCAGCTACAAGCTGTGCTGCACATGATGAACCTTCTGATAAAAGAGATAATCTTCTTGGAAGGGCGTCAATATTTTTTAAGATTTTATTTAATTTTGTAATTGCAGAATTTAAATCTTGTGATAATTGTGTTGTTTTGTTAAATCCAGTAATGCTGTTATAAGCAGTAATTATACTTTTTAGTTCTTCAACCCAAGTATTGATGTCTTGACGAATAGTTGTAAAGTTTTCTTCTAAATTCCAATCAATTCCACTTGAAGTATTACCATTTGTATATTTTGTAATATTTAATCCTAAAGTAGTCATTTCACTTGTAATTTGACTTAAACGTTCGGAAATATTATTATATAAAGAACTATCTACTTCTAAACTAATTTCATTGTCGCCTTCGTTTAAATAAAATTCATATTCTGTTCCATCAATTCCATGAAGTGTTACATTTTGCCAACCACTTTGATATGAAAATGGCAAATGCATTGCTTCTTTAAATGGAATTTCACCATTAATATAAATTGTTCGATAAACTGTTGTATTTTCTGTTTCTTGTAATACTTTTAAAGAAAGTTTATAATAACCATTTGAAGGTACATTGATTTTCCAAGTAACGGTGTCACCTGATTCATTCCATGAACCGTCACCAATAATATTAAGTTTTAATTTTCCAACTGAGAATGGTAAAACACCAACTTCACGGCTAGTTCCCATACTAATTGTTGATGAACTCTTATAATACATTTTTTCTGCTTCATAACGTTTATAATATGAATTTGCAGATGTAGTATTTCCACGATATGTTTCATAAGTGATATTTTCTTCAACAGGGATTAGATAAATGTTACCTAATAACATTTTACCATTATTTTTTTTGAATGATATTGTATTTTCACCTTGTTCTAGTTTAAATACAAATCCTTCTTTATAGATTTTTCTTGAATCTTTTAATGTTACAGTTTGCCATTTTTTTAATGGTGATTGTAACATGTTTACATCATTTCCATAACGATCTTTTGAAGCTTCTTCTGATGTTTCTTTCCATAGGGTTTCTAATGTTAATTGGGTTGCTTCTGCGAATGGAGATTCATCGTTGATTGTCATATTTAATTCAACGTCAATTACATTTTCAACTTGTGAATAATAATCAACTTTGATACGATATAAAGCAGTTGTATGGACATTTATTTTAAATGATACAGTCGTAGTACTATCTTCTTCCCACGAAAATACTTTTGTTTCTTTTGAATATCCTTCAGTTTCACTTACTAAAGCAGTATTGTTTTCTGAAAAAATGAAATCATCTGTTTTTATTTCGATTTCATCTTTAGCACTTGCAATATTATTTACTTGGTTTAAATAATATCCATACGTATCAGTCTCATATTCAACATCAATATCATTTACATTAATTTTTGGTTGTGTTTTCTTATTTCCAAAAATTGTAAATGAGATAAATACGACAATTAAAAGAACTATAAGGGAAATTATGATAATTTTTTTCTTTTTCATTTTATCTCCTTTTAGACACAAAGCACCAAATTTTTAATTATTTGGTGCCTTTAATTTTTTATTCAAAAAATATTTTATTTAGTTGCGTTATCAAAAGATTCTTTTTCTTCTTGATAAATTGCATTTGCTCGCGTATTTAATTGAGTTTTAATGTCGGTAATATTTAATTCACCAGTCATTAATTGTGTAATAATTTCACCCATTTTATTTTCTGCATCATATACACCATGATATCTAACATTATTATAACCTACTGAGAATTTAACAGGTTCTAATAATACTGAGCCAGATTCAACAATAGTTCTAAGACCTTCAAATGAATAATAAATATCAAAGAATTCATCTAATAAATCACTATCATTTTGTAATGGTGCAAAATTAACTTTGGAAATTCCTTCAACAGTATTTGAAAGTTCAATTCGTTTAGAATATCCATCTTTACCAAAGCTCATCCATTTTGCAAGTAAATAAGCACCTTCTTTATGTTTAGTAGTTGATGCAATTGTAATTAAATCAACAGTTGCAGGAACTCTTTTTACATCACCAACACCAGGAATACCAATAAAATCTAAATCCCAAGTATAAGCTCCATCCTCAATTTTTTGTTGCATCCAACCAAAATCATAACTAAAATACCATTTACATGCAATATTTCCTGAGTTAAAGTAATCAGTTGTACCAAAGATTTGTTCTAAATCAATTGTTGAGTCTTCTTGGTTTGCTTCATCTTGAATTGCTTCTAAAACATAATCAGATGATGATCTTAATTGACGATATAAATTAACTGTTTCAACAAATTCAGTGCTATCTAAATTATATTTAGTTCCATCAAATGTAAACCATTGATAATCTGTATTTAATTGTGCTGGATACCAATGTAAAATATGTTCGATACCTTCAAGTCCAACAATACCATTACCAGTAGTTGATGAATGATTTGCAACTTTTTTAGTTGCTTCTAATAATTCAGTCATTGTTGTTGAAACTGTTGGTGCTGTAACATTGGCTGATTCATAAAGTGTTTTATTAACAACATACCCCATATAGTGTACTGCACTAGGGATTGCCATTGTTTTATTGTTTAAAATACATGTATTAGTAATATCAGTTGAAATATTAGCATATTCAGGATCATCTTTTACTAAATCTGTTAAATCTAATGCCCATTTATTTTGAACATAATAAGGTAAATCATCAGAATAAAAAACATCTGGTAATGTTCCTACACTTGCTCTTGCGCCTAAAAATTCATTCCAAGGTTGATCTGAATTTGTACCTGGTGTTTTAGGTCTTTCAATTACTTCAACTTTATATTCAGGATATTTTTTTTCAAATTCCTTTAACATTAATCTTTCCATATTGATTGAATCTTCATCATTTGAGCCTAAGTTCCATGCTGCATAAGTAAGAACTGTTTTTCCATCATCTTTTTTCTTATCACCACAACCAACGATTGCAAATGTCAATATGAAAAGGGTAATAATTGATAAAAATTTCTTCATTTTTCCTCCATATTTTGAAACGTTTCAATTTTTTGCTTTAAAAAAAACATTTACGAATAAAAACGTTTTTATTTATACGTTTAAATTATACAATAAATCTCGTATTTTTGCAAGCGTTTTACATAAAACACAAGAAAAAAAGTTCAAAGTTTCCTTTGAACTTAAAATGACTCACGTCTAATTATTTCATATTTTGGATTATAGCTAACAAGTTCTTGATTTGGATTTTCAATTACATCAATTATATTATTCGCAATACTTTTTGACCAATCTGCTCGATTGATATCAATCGTTGTCAAACTTGGTACACAATATTTTCCTAGTTGGATATTATCGAATCCCGCAATTTTAATTCTGTTTGGAACATCAATATTTAGTTCTTTAAGTAAATTTAAAACACCAATTGCCATTTCATCATTTGCACAAAATAATGCATCTGGAAGTTCTTTACCATCTTCTAAATATTTTTTCATTGCATTATATCCACCTTGTTCTAAGAATTCACCATAAAGAAAACAGAAAGGCTCCAAATTTGCCTCTCTTAAGGCATTTGTTAAACCGCGATATCTTTTAATGTTATCTGGTGAATCAACGCTACCATGCATATACCCAATGCGTTTACAGCCACTTGCAATCATTTGTTTTACAAGTTCATAAGTTGGTGTGTAGGAATCAACTCGACTTACAAAAACTTTATCATCTGATGAATATATTTTTCTTGTGTCAAAAATAACGAAACCAGTTTTCGCAATACGAACTAGTAATTCTGGTGAAACATTTGGATCTAAATTAATCAATCCATCGCTTTGGCGTTCGTTTAATAACTCGCTTGCTAAATCGCCATTTGATACAATCATTCGATAGTTTCTTCTTTTTAGTTCAAAATGAATGTTTGAAAGAATTTCTTGGAAAATTGGTCCGCCAAAATCCGGTGTCAAAACTAAAATATTATTTGTTCGATTTTTCTTTAAGCTCCGTGCAATACCACTTGCGACGTAATTCATTTCTTCACTAACTCTTTTTACTTTTTCCGCTGTTTCCTTTTTTATTCTTGGGTCGTTGTTCATTACGTAAGATACTGTTGCAATTGAAACCCCCGCTGCTTTTGCGACATCTTTAATTGTTGCCATTTTTATCCTTTCCTAATAAAGTTAAGTTTTTCAATTCCTTTCTTTATTATTTCATTTTTCATATAATTATTCCAAGTCGTTTGATAATAATAATTATCAATCATTAATAAAGTGATTCCTTTATCAATTCCGATATAGTCTTTACCAATCCAAAGTTTATCAGTTTTATTGATACTGTCATATAATCCATATGGGCCATTAATATCTGGATATTCATTAAGTAGATTTTCTAAAGTATCCTTTACAAGTTTTGGCACAAATGGAAGTGAAGAAACTAATGCATATAACGCTACTGTTCCGTCATTTCGATTAATTAAATATTCTTTTTTAAAATCGTAATCCCAACCAAATGGTGGATTACCATATCCAGAATAACCTTTTGGACCATCACATGAGGAAAGTCCCCAAGCACTTCTAAAAGTAGGATATTCTTCTTTTAAATCATCACAATATTGTTTACAAACAAGACATGCTTTTTTACTATTTTCAAACCAATCAAATCCTTTTAAATCATAATACTTGCTAAAATCAAACCATGCATGAGAGTATTGATATACAAACAATGATCCAAGCGGTGAATAAACAAAATTAATGCCTTTGTATCCACCTGTATAACGCTCAAAACCTAAAAATAAATCAACTGCATTTTTTTCTGTTATTTCATCAGCTGCAGCCGCAAGTATATACATTGTTAATTGTTCTGCATACATATTCCAATGATATATCCAACCGATATTATCGTTTTCTAAATAATCACCACCAGCTTTATCATTATAAGCCATTCTAAATTGTAAATGTCCATCATGAATAAAAGTAAATTTTTTCCATTCAATTCGATCAAATATTATTTTTGTGTATTTGTGAATTTCTTCATCATCAAAATAGCTATCAACAGTTATCATTCCATTTAAAAATAATGTTGTATCAATTGTTGAATATTCACATTTTTTATAATGTTTACCAGTATTTGTGTCGATATAATGGGCAAACATTCCCATATAATGAGGAATATTAAAAGCAAAATTTTTTAAAGTTCCTTTTGCACGTGCAAGATTTGTTTCGTAAGTATCATAATCACGTTCAACACCTATTACAAGTGCTGATAACATAAAACCACTTGATGCAATACTTGCCATATTGGGTTTTGAAGTTCGATCAATTGTAAGGCCAAATCCTGGATGCCCATCTTCAAAATTAGTATGTTCAATTAAAAACTTATAGCATAAATATGCTTCTTTTTTTAAAACATCATCTATCATAAACCACCTTATTATACCATATTTTGTTATTTTTTGTTTAATTTTAAGCCTACTTTAGATAAAACATAATGTGCACACAAAGTGCACATTACATTTATTATTTTATTCAATTACGATTGAGTGAATTGTAAAGTTACCACTTGATGTTTTAACATCTATGTCTACCATAAAAACAATATTTGCAATTGTCTCTTCAGCACCTAATTCGATAACAAATTCAGCCGCATCTGTAGTAACATCAAATGTAGTTTCATGTTTATCATTAGGTTTTACCGTTACTTTACGAGCTACATTTGCAGATAAAGTAAGTTTAACTTTAGTACCTTTAACACCTGTTGAAGGTTCTAATTTCATACTTTGATATGTATCTGTTTTATCAAAATTAACCGTAATTTTACCATCTTTTTCTTCAAATGTAAAAATTACTGTATTACCATTATTATCTTTTCCAGTCCAAGTTAATGCGGTTGGTTCAGCATCTTCAACTTTTGCACTAATTTTAAATGAACCAGATTTGTTATGACTATTAAAGTCTGCAAAAACTCTAATTTCTGTAATTACTTCTGGTAAATTAGTAATAGTTGCAGTTGCAGTACCTTCTGATAATTTTAATTCTGTTTGATAGCTATTACTATTATTGAATTTTACTAAGACTTCACTAACATTTTCAGATGTAACAGTAACAACGATTTTTTTACCTTCTGCAACGAAAGGATATACATTACCATATGTGCTGTCCCAATCGCCTTTAGTTTCATCATCATAAGAAACGCTTGTCATTGTGCCATCATTTGATACTGTGAAAAATCCAGTTGTTCTTAATGCTGTTGCCATATCAGTCATTTCATCAGTAACTTTTGTAACATATTTTAAGTCTGCTGATTTAATTGTAAATGTACCTGTTGCATTCATTTGAGCTGGAGCCGCAAAAACTAAAAATTCTTTTACGCCTTCAACAATTTCAACATAAAATTCTTTTTCTGCATCAGAAAGAGTAATATCTACTTCTTTGTCACCTGAATCACTTACTGATTTAACTCTTAAAACTAAATCAGCAGTACCAGATGCCTTAATTACTAAATAATTAAATTGATTTGTTACACCACTAATCAATACTTTAACACTTGGCCATTCATGTGAGCCTTTATCAAATGTAACAATTGTATCTGTACCTGAAGTTTTTACATCGTATACTTTATCTCCACCATCATGCCAATTTCTATTTACATTGAATGTTTCACCTGATGTATATTCATTAGTGATTGGACCTTCAACAAAGGTAACACCAACATTAGTAATAGTTAAATTTCCCATTTTGCCGCCAACTTCTGGGCTTACAAATATTAAGACGCTTTCTAAATCGCCACTAATTGCTTTTGTGAACGTAACATCTGTAGTTGTAACATCTAAAGATTCTTGTAATGAATTATTATCATTTGGTTTTACTAAAATTTTAACATCACTTGATGATCTAAATGTCATATATAATTTATCAACATTTGTCATCTTTTCATCAAGTGTTAGTTTAAAGAAATAATAACCAGCTTTTGCAACATCATATCCAACAGTAACTTCAGTACCTTCAGTATTTTCTTTTATTTGATAAAATTTCTCACCTGACTCATCACTATATGAACCAACAATTGGAGTTGTTTTTACTGCTTTTGAAAGTTCTACTGATTTCAATTCAAATGTACCAGTTACTTCATTAGAAGGATTTGGCGCAATAAAAATTAATATTTTAGTAAGTGGTGATAATAATACATTTTCACCATTACCATCAACTGTAGTTCCATCAATAACTACTGTTTGGTCTTCACCTGTTAAATCATTTACCCAAAGTTCTTTTTGATCATTAATTTTAATTAAAATTTGTGAACCCTTAACACCTTTGAATACTAAATTGATAGCAGTAATGTCACTATTTTCGCCATTAATAATTGTTCTAATAGTTGGCCAAGCTCCAGCTTGCACTGTATAATCAACCTTAATTCCTTTAGTTGCGGCTGATATTGTATAAGTATTTGCATCTGAGGTATAGAAAGTATTTGCAACATCAATTGATTTATCTTCAACCATTACATCTCTTACTAGTTCTGCACTAATAATTTCTAATGTTCCAGTTTCGCCACCTTCTTTTCCTGGTTCACAGAAAAGATGTAATTGTGTCATATTAGCAGGGATTGTTGCATAAATAGTTTGTTCTTCACCTGTAAGATCAACCCATTTTTCATAATTGATATTATTATCTGGTTTAACTAAAATTTGTGTGCCTGTTCCTTTTACAACAAGCTTAACATAACTAAACTCATCAGCTACATTTTCAATTGGCGCATAGAATGTATGCCAACTAGAATCATTATTTTTTGCATATGAAATAACAGTTTTGTTAGTTTCTTCACTTATTGTATAAGTACCTGCATTACTATTATCAACCCAATAATGATTAATATCAAATGATTCATAGAATTTATCATATGTATTAGTTGTTGGCATTTCAACGCCTTCAACTTCATTTGCAAAATATGCTTTATGAAGTGTAAATTCACCAGCACTTTCTGAACCTGGATTACCAAAAATGATTACTTCTGATAATGTGCTTAAGTTTGCAACTTTTGAAATATCAACATATACAACAGATTTTTCATTTGTTAGAGTTGTTATTTGACTTTCGCAACCATCTGCAGCTTTAAGCATAACTGAAGAACCATTTGCAGAACTTACTTCAATTACTAAATATTTAAATTTACTAAAATCACCTTCAAGATAAGTTTTTAATGTTGAATAAGTACCTTTTTTAGTAAATGTAACTTTTAAACCATCAGTTACTTCTTCTACAGAATAAACTTTATCACTACCATCATACCAATGCTTTGAAATATCAAATTTTTCATCAGTTCCGTTATATTTATTTTTAATAATTTCTTCAATTTCAATTGGAGAAGTTTTACTCATATAAGCTTCATAAATTGTAAA
>CAYVQA010000014.1:5825-22233 GCA_964453965.1 uncultured Staphylococcaceae bacterium | reverse complement strand
AATGATTTTAATTATTATAATAAATATTTAATATTGAAGAAGAATACGCATTGAAGATTTTATATATCTGAAAGCGTAAAGTAAAGTTTTAACTAAATGCTTGAAAAATAAACGTAAATTTGGTATAATAATTAAAAGAATTTGCTTTTTTTATTAAATTTAATAGTTAATTATTAACGGGAAAGGAATTTTATGCAAGAAAAAGGAATTTATTACTTCCATCAAGGAACAAATTATTATGCGTATGAATTATTAGGCGCACATTATTCAAAAGATGAAACAGTTTTTAGAGTATGGGCTCCAAACGCTAAAGAAGTTAGCGTTATTGGCGATTTTAATGATTGGAATATATTTAAAAATGGAATGAAAAAAATTTCCAATGAAGGAATTTGGGAAACAACAATCGCTAATGTTAATGAATATGCATGTTACCAATATGCAATTTTAACAAAAGATAACGTATGGATTAATAAAGCAGATCCATATGCTTTTCATGCGGAATTACGTCCAAATCGTGCATCACGTGTTTATGACCTTAATAATTATCAATTTACTGATGAAGAATGGGTAAAAAATCGAGCTGAAAAACAAGCTAATCATCAACCAATAAATATTTATGAACTTCATTTAGGTTCATGGAAACGCTATGCGGACGGAAATGTTTTTAATTATCGTAAAATAGGTGAAGAAGTATCGAAATATGCAAAAAAAATGGGATATACACATGTTGAAGTAATGCCAATTTCTGAATATCCATATGATCCATCATGGGGCTATCAAGTAACTGGCTTTTATGCAATTACTTCAAGATATGGTACACCAGCTGATTTTATGGATTTTGTTAACACTTGTCATAAAAATGGTATTGGTGTCATTGTTGACTGGGTTCCTGGCCATTTTGGTAAAGATGATCATGGATTAATTGATTTTGATGGAGATCATTTATATGAACATCCAAATCCCCTTCGTATGGAACATTTAGGATGGGGTACAAGATGTTTTGATTATGGTAGAACCGAAATCCAAAGTTTCTTAACATCAAATGCAATGTATTATTTTGATAAATTCCATGTTGATGGATTACGTGTTGATGCGGTTGCGTCAATGCTATATTTAGATTATGACCGTCATGGTGAAACTGCAAAGAATAGTTTTGGTGGGAACACTAATTTAGAAGCAGTTGCATTTTTACAAAAAACTAATAATGTCGTTCATGAACATTTTCCAGGCGTTTTAATGATTGCGGAAGAATCAACCGCATATCCAGGTGTTACAAAACATCCAAGTGATGGTGGTTTAGGCTTTGACTACAAATGGAATATGGGGTGGATGAATGATACCTTATCATATATCAAGACTGATCCTATTTATAAAAGTTATGACCATCATAAAATAACTTTCCAAATGTCATATATTTATAGTGAACAATATATTTTACCACTTTCTCATGATGAGGTTGTTCATGGTAAAGGTTCACTTATTAACAAAATGCCTGGCAATTATGAAGAAAAATTTTCAAGTTTAAAAACATATATGATGTACATGATGAGTCATCCCGGTAAAAAATTATTATTTATGGGT
Source organism: uncultured Staphylococcaceae bacterium (assembly GCA_964453965.1). Taxonomy (GTDB): domain Bacteria; phylum Bacillota_I; class Bacilli_A; order ML615J-28; family CAG-313; genus CAYVQA01. The sequence continues at coordinate 20,652 of CAYVQA010000014.1, read as the reverse complement.
GGTGAAATTGCTCAATTTAGAGAATGGAGTGAGTCAAGGGAACTTGATTGGAGTGTTCTTGAATATGATGCCCATAAAAATTATCAAAAATTTATTAATAAACTAAACAAAGCATATTTGAAATATAAAGTCTTTTATCGTGATGAAAAGAGCTGGAATGGCTTTAATTGGATTAAAGCAGATGATTCAAATGCTAATGTTTATATTTATGAACGTCGTTCAATTGATGATAAGCCAATTGTAGTAATTTTAAATTTTGCCTTTATTGGCTGGGCTAACTATAAAATTGAACTACCAAATGGAACATATGAAGTTGTATTATGCAGTGATGATGTTGAATTTGGTGGATCAGTAGAACTTAACAAAAAACGCTTTGTCGTTACAAATAATGAATTATTTATTGATATTCCAAAAGCATCAGGTATTTATTTGCGTCGTGTAAAAGGGAGTAAATAGGAGGAAAATAATGGATAAAATGAAGATAGCTTATGTTGCATTTGAATGTGAACCTTTCTTATCTACCGGTAATTTAGGCGCCGTAGTTGGTTCGCTTACAAATCGTATTGCTAAAATTGGGAAAGATGATTATGAAGTAAGTGTAATATTACCACTTTATTCACATATTAATCGTGAATTTAGAAATAAATTAATTTATATTTCACAAATAACTGTTAATCTTTCTTGGCGTAAACAATATTGTGGTATTTACAAATATGAAAAAAATGGTGTTAACTACTATTTCTTAGATAATGAATATTATTTTAAACGTCATAATTTATATGGATATTTTGATGATGCAGAAAGATTTGCATTTTTCTCAAAAGCAAGTATTGATGTAATGTTATATTTAAATATTCGCCCAGATATTGTTCATACACATGACCATATGACAGGGTTAGTTCCTGTTTATATGAAAACATTATATAATAATGTTGTTGATTTTAAAAATACAAAAATTGTTTTTACAATTCATAGTGTTGATTATCAAGGGATTTATTCATTAGATGATGATATTATTTATGATGTATTTGGATTAACATCTGATGTAAAGCCAATTTTAGAATATAATAATAATTTAAATGTTATGAAGGCCGCAATGGAAACAGCAGACCATGTTACAACAGTCAGTAAATCATTTGCTGAAGAAATTCTTGATCCAAAATATGCAAACGGATTAGAATATGAAGCTAAAAGAATTAATGATGCTGGTAAGTTAAGCGGAATTTTAAATGGTATTGATAAAGTATATTATAATCCGTTGAAAGATAAAGCTTTATTTGCTAAGTATGATCGTAATGATACTGCTAATAAGGTTATAAATAAAGTTGAATTACAAAAAATGCTTAATCTTGTTGTTGATCCAAAAATTCCAACAATTGGAATTGTTAGTTTACTTTCTGAAGATAAAGGCTTTAAAGATTTAAAACTTATTTTAGATGATTTGATGACTGAAAATGTTCAATTAATAATTTTAGGCGTTGGTGATAGTTATTATGAAGATTTTCTAACTCATTATAGTGTTAATAATCGTGCTAAAATGCGAGTTGTGATTGCTTATAACGATGATTTAACTAGAAAAATTTTTGCTGCATCGGATATCTATTTAGTACCATCTTATAATGAACCAAGTGGTCTAAATCATATGATTGCTTCACGATATGGCGCTGTGCCAATTGTTAGAGCTGTTGGTGGATTAAAAGATACTGTTAGTGATTTTACAAACAAATTAGGTAATGGTTATGTCTTTAATGGTGATGAAAAAGAATTACTTTCAACTATAAAAAGAGCCCTTAATGATTATAAAAATCAAGAATTATGGCAACAATATCAATATCGAGTAATGAATGTAGATTTTGGTTGGACATCATCAACCAAAGAATATTTGGAATTATATCGAAACTTAACAAAAAATGTAATAAAGGAGTAAAAAAATAAAAATGGCTACAAAGAAAAAAGCTCAAACAGAGCTAATGACGAAGAACAATTTAACAGAAAATGAACTAGCCCTTCAAAATCAACTTGAAGAAAAACTATCATGTTATTGTGGAGTTACACCTGCAGATGCAACATCTGAGCAAATGTATAAGGCTGTTGCGCTTACAGTTTTAGATGTTTTATTAGAAAAAAAGAAATTATTTAATCGCAAAGTAAAAGAACAAAAGCGCAAACGTGTTTATTATCTTTGCATGGAGTTTTTAGTTGGCCGTAGCTTAAAAACAAATTTGTATAATTTAGGATTGGTAGATCAATATTCTCATATTTTAAATGAATATGGAATCAATTTAGAGGATTTATATGAACAAGAACCGGATGCAGGACTTGGAAATGGTGGACTTGGACGTTTAGCCGCATGTTTTATGGATTCACTTGCATCATTAGATTATCCAGCTACTGGTTTTTCAATTCGTTATGAATATGGATTATTCAAACAAAAAATCGTTAATGGATGGCAAACAGAAATGCCTGACGTTTGGCTACCTGGTGGTGAAGTATGGTTAGTTCCTAGATCTGACCGTAAACTAACTGTTCGTTTTGGTGGTTATGTTACAGAACATCAAGAGGAAGGTCATTTAAAAATTGAATACCATAATTCATCAACTTTAGAAGCTATGCCATATGATATGTTAATATCTGGTGGTGATTCAAAAGGTGTTTCAACATTAAGATTATGGCGTGCTCGTAATGCAACTAAATTTGATATGAAATCTTTTTCACAAGGTGATTATTATAAAGCTGTTCAAGAAGATTATGAAGCAGAATTAATTTCAAAAGTTTTATATCCATCTGATGATCATTCAGAAGGTAAAACATTAAGATTAAAACAACAATATTTCTTAGTAAGTGCTTCAATTCAAAATATTATCAATGACCATATAAAAAGATATGGTGATATTCACACTTTACCTGATTATGCAATCATTCATATTAATGATACACATCCAGCTTTATGTATTCCTGAAATGATGAGAATTATGATGGATGAATTGTATTTAGGATGGGATGATGCATGGAATATCGTAACAAAAACAGTTGCTTATACAAATCATACTGTTTTAGCAGAAGCATTAGAAAAATGGGATGAAAACTTAATTAGAACTATTTTACCAAGAATCTATTCAATTATTCAAGAAATTAATAATCGTTTTACAAGAGGAATGTGGAATTTATTCCCAGGTGATTGGAATAAAATTGAAAGAATGGCAGTTGTTTCAAACAATCAAGTTAGAATGGCAAATTTAAGCGTTGTTGGTAGCTTTTCAGTTAATGGTGTTTCAGCATTACATAGTGATATTATTAAACGTAGTGTTTTTAAAGATTTTTATGATGCGACACCAGAAAAATTTACAAATGTTACTAATGGTATTGCACATCGCCGTTGGCTTCATCAATCAAATCCACGTCTTTCTGGTTTATTAGATGAAACGATTGGTCATGATTATTATAAAGATGCAAGTGCTCTTCGCAAACTTTTAGCATATGAAAATGATAAAAAAGTATTAGATGAACTTGGTAAAATTAAACTTGAAAACAAAAAAGATTTTGCTAATTTCTTATATAAAAAACAAGGATTAGTTATTGATCCTAATTCACGTTTTGATGTTCAAGTTAAACGTCTTCACGAATATAAACGCCAATTACTTAATGTATTAAAAATCGTTTATTTATATAATGAGTTAAAAGAAAATCCTAATTTAGATATTACACCACAAACTTTTATTTTTGGTGCAAAAGCAGCTCCTGGATATTATCGTGCTAAAGAAGTAATCGAATTAATTAATAAATTAAGCGAAGATATTAACAATAATCCAAAAATTAAAGAAAAACTAAATGTTGTCTTTATAGAAGATTATTGTGTAAGTACTGCAGAAAAATTATTCCCAGCATCAGAAATCAGTGAACAAATATCACTTGCTGGAAAAGAAGCTAGTGGTACAAGTAACATGAAGTTTATGATTAATGGTGCTGTAACATTTGGAACAATGGATGGCGCAAATGTTGAAATTTGTGATGCAGTTGGCGAAGATAATATCTTTATCTTTGGTATGTCATCAAAAGAAGTTGATGATTTATGGAAACGTGGTTACAATTCTACTTATTATTATAATAATAATAAGGAAATTAGAAAAATTATGGCTTCATTAAAGAAAGGTTATGCTGGTAAGAGCTTCAATAACATTGTTGATTATTTATTAACAAGTCAAGGCGTTGCGGATCAATATATGTGTTTAGCTGATTTTGATAGCTATTTACAAGCTCATCAATTAATCGAAGAAACTTATAAAGATCATGATAAATTTAACAAAATGTCACTAGTTAATATTGCAGAAGCTGGCCGCTTTGCAGCTGACCGCAGTATTGAAGATTATGCAAAACAAATTTGGAAGTTAAAAAAAGTTAAATAATGCGAATTGATAAATATTTAAGTGATGCAGGAATAGGAACACGTTCAAACATTAAAAAAATAATTAAAGATGGTAAAGTAATTGTTAATAATGAAATTATAAAAAAAACAGATGTACAAATATCTGGTAATGATATAGTTTATGTTGATGAAAAAAAAGTTACGTACTATGAAAACATCTATTTAATAATGAATAAACCAGCAGGTGTAATTTCCGCAACATTTGATAATCATCATCAAACAGTTATTGATTTAATTACTGATTTTCCTAAAAAAAATCTTTTTCCGGTTGGGAGACTAGATATTGATACAGTTGGGTTATTGATAATTACAACTGATGGTAATTTTGCTCATAAACTAACAAATCCTAAATCCGCAATTTATAAAACATACTATGCAGAATTTTTAGGTTCATATAATAAAGAAATTGATGATATTTTTTATGAAGGAATTATTTTAGATGACGAAAAAACAAAACCCGCATTTTTTAATTACTTAGGCAATAATCAATGTACTGTATCAATTTGTGAAGGAAAATTTCATCAAGTAAAAAGGATGATGAAATATGTAAATTTAGAAGTTACATATTTAAAAAGAATTAAATATGGTTCACTTTTACTAGATGAAAAACTTGAAGAAGGTCAATATCGAATTTTAACTGACGAAGAAATAAAAAAATTATTAGAGTAAATATAGTTTAGAAAATATAGAAAGGGTAAAACTATGATTAAAAAAATAGGAGTATTAACTTCAGGCGGTGATGCGCCAGGAATGAATGCGGCGATAAGAGCAGTAGTTCGAAGTGCCCTTGCTCAAAACATTGAAGTATATGGAATTTATGAGGGATACAAAGGAATTTTAACAAAAAATATTCAATTATTAACTAACAGAAGCGTTGATAATATTATCAATAATGGTGGAACATTTCTTGGTACTGCAAGATTACCAGAATTTAAAGATGAAGATGTTCGCCTTAAAGCAGTTAAAATTTTAAATGAATATGGAATTGAAGCATTAGTTACAATTGGTGGTGATGGTACATACCAAGGTGCTTTAGGATTAACACGACTTGGAATTAATTGTATTGGCGTTCCTGGGACAATTGACAATGACATTGCTTCAACTGATTATACAATTGGCTTTGATACAGCTGTAACTGTTGCTGTTGATGCAATTGACCGTCTAAGAGATACTTGTTCATCACATCATCGTTGTTCAATTGTTGAAGTTATGGGCAGATATTGCGGTGATATTGCTTATCAAGCCGGCGTTGCAGGTGGTGCAAATTATATAATTACAGGTGATAAAGGATTAAATGAATCTGAATTGTTTAAAACAGTTAAAGAAGCAGCTGCTTCTGGAAAACGTCACTGTATTATTGTAATAACAGAACATATATGCGATGTTAATGCTCTTGCAAAAAAAGTTGAAGCAGAAACAGGTTTTGAAACTAGAGCAACTATCTTAGGTCATGTTCAACGAGGTGGAAGACCAACTCATAATGATCGTGTTTTAGCAAGCCGTTTAGGAAATGCTGCTGTTGATGAATTAATAAAAGGAAACGGTGGTGTTTGTATGGGAATAATTGAAGGAAAAATTGTTGCTACACCAATTGAAGAGGCTTTAAAAATGAAAAAAAATCTACTTGTAAGTTTTGATGAACTTGCAAAGAAATTAGGTTAATATGAAAGATTTACGAAAAGTTAAGATAGTATGCACAATAGGTCCTGCAAGTGAGGACTACGATACATTAAAAAGTCTAGTAAAAGCTGGCATGAACGTAATGCGACTTAATTTTTCTCATGGTTCACACGATGAACATACTGCAAAAATGGAAACTATGCGTAAAATTAATCGTGAACTAGGCACAAATGTTGCAATAATGTTAGATACAAAAGGTCCAGAAATTCGCACCCATACATTTGAATTTGGTGGCGTAACGCTAATGAAAGGTTCAACTGTTAGAATATCAATGAATGAAGTAGTTGGAACATCTGAATGTTTTTCTGTAACATATAAGAATTTAATCGATGATGTTAAAGTAGGTGGAAAAATTTTAGTTGATGATGGTAATGTAACATTAACAATCAAAGAATTAGATTTTATTCATCAAGAAATTATATGTTATGTTGAAAACGATGCATATATCAAAGATCGACGTGGAATAAATGTTCCGGATGTAAATTTAAGTATGGATTTTATTTCGCAAAGAGACAAATCAGATATTGAATTTGGCTGTGATCAAAAAGTTGACTTTATTGCTGCTTCATTTGTTAGAAGAGCAAGTGATGTCTTAGAAATTAGAAAAATTTTAAAAGATAAGAAATGTGAAGACATAAAAATTATTTCTAAAATTGAAAACTTAGAAGGAGTTAAAAACCTTGATGAAATAATAAAAGTCAGTGATGGCTTGATGGTTGCAAGAGGAGATTTAGGCGTTGAAGTACCTGTTTATGAAGTACCGGTAATTCAAAAAGAAATGATTAAAAAATGTCTAATCGCTAATGTTCCAGTAATTGTTGCGACACAAATGTTAGAATCAATGCAAAAAAATCCTCGTCCAACAAGAGCAGAAGTAAACGACGTTGCAACGGCTGTATTATCTGGTGCAGATGCAATTATGTTAAGTGGTGAGACTGCATCAGGGAAATATCCAATTGAAGCTGTTAAGATGATGGATGAAATTGGCAGAAGAATGGAAAAAGAAATGGATTACAATCAATTTTTAAATACTATTCGTGAAAATTCTAAACTAGATATCACTTCATGTATTGCTTTAAGCGTTGTTGATGCTTCCAATCAATTAAATGTATCTTCAATTATTACTCCAACATCGAGTGGCTTAACCGCAAAGAAACTTTCAAATTTCCGTCCACCAGTACCGATTATTGCAGTTACAATGGATGACCGTATTATGAGAAGTTTAGCTTTATCATGGGGTGTACATGTTTGTAAAACTGAAATTAAGAAAACTACTGATGAAGTTATTGATGATAGTATACGCTTAACAAAAGAACATTTTAATCTACAAAAAGGCGAACTTGCAATTATTACTTGTAGTATGCCACTTTCATCGTCAATTGGGCATGCTAATATGATGAAAATACATCAAGTAGAAGAATGATTAAATATGCAAAAATAGATAGTGTGGGCTTGCACTATCTTTTTTAAGTCAATTAACTTGAAAATATAATGACAATTTGGTATAATTAAATGAATATACAGGAGGAATCTATGAAAATTGTATCAATCGAAAAAATAAGCGAAAGCAAAACTAAATTAACAGTTGAAGTATCAGCTGCAGAAATCGAAACATGTTTAGATGAAGCTTTTGATAAAGTAATAAAAGATGTAAAAGTGTCTGGCTTTAGACCGGGTAAAATGCCTAAAAACATGTTTTTAAATCGCTTTGGATATGAAGCATTATATGAAGAAGGAATGAATATTGCTTTAAACAAAACTTATCCAAATGCTTTAGAAGAATCAAAATTACAACCAATTTCTGAACCTACATTAACAGACGCAAGTGAATTTGCAAAAGACAAAGATTTTACTTATTCAGTAACTTTTGATGTATGGCCAACAATAACATTAGGTGAATATAAAGGAATTGAAGTTAAAAAAATGTCAACTGAAGTTACAGATGAATTAGTTAATGAAAGAGTAAAACGCGATCAAGAAAGAAAAGCTGAAAATGTAATTAAAGAAGGCACAATTGAAAACGGTGATACTGCTGTAATTGATTTTGAAGGATTTGTTGACGGCGTTGCATTTGAAGGCGGAAAAGCAGAAAACTACGAATTAGAAATTGGTAGTGGTGCGTTTATTCCAGGATTTGAAGAACAATTAATTGGAATGATTACAGGTGAACAAAAAGATATCAATGTTACATTTCCTGAACAATATGCAAAAGAATTAGCTGGAAAACCTGCAGTATTTAAAATTTTAGTTCATGAAGTTAAAACAAAAGTTTTACCAGAAGTAAATGATGAATTCGTTGAAGATTTAGAAATTGAAAATGTAAAAACAAAAGATGAATATTTAAATAAAATTAGAACTGAACTTTCTGAAAATTTAGAAAAACAAGCAGAAAACCATTTTGTTAATACATTAGTAGATAAAGTAATCACTGACGCAAAAACTGAATTACCTGAATCAGTTGTTAATAAAGAAGTTGAAGAACAAGTTAAGCGTGTTGAAAAACAAGCTAAAGCATATAATGTTCCTGTTGAACTTCTATTACAATATAGTGGCGTTGAATCTTTAGATGCTTATAAAACACAAGCTAAAGCATATATTGAAAAAGATATTTTAACAGAATTATGCTTTGAAGAAATTGCAAAAGTTGAAAAACTTGAACCATCTGAAGAAGAAGTATTTGCTGCATACGATAAAATTTGTGGAATCACTGAAGAAGATGACGACAAAACAAAAGCTAAAAAACGCAAAGATGCACAAAAACAATATTCTATTTATAATGTAATTGCAAATTTAAAAAATCAAAAAGTTATTGATTTCTTAAAAGCAAATGCGAAAATTGTAGAATAATAATCATTGTTTAAATTTAAAAAAACATTCCATAATAAATATGGAGTGTGATAAAATATGGCAAAAAAATTAGAAAGTCAAGGTAAGGTAGACATTAAAATAAGTGAAAGAATTTGTTCTTTTTGTGGAATAGGAACTAAAAAAAGTTTCATTACCTCAACAAATAGTGAAGTTACTATTTGTGGTAATTGCTTAGAAGTATTCTATCACTTATTACCTGTTAATGATGAACGCCCTACTAAGACTTTTTTAAAATCTTCTAATTTTACTCCTAAAGGAATCTATGAAGAATTAAATAAATATGTAATTGGTCAAGATAAAGCTAAAAAAACATTATCGGTAGCTGTTTACAATCATTTTAAAAAAATTTCAGCAGATGAAAATTTTGAAAAATCAAATATTTTAATGATTGGTCCAACTGGTGTTGGTAAAACTCTACTTGCAAAAACGATTGCCAAAATGTTTGATTTACCCATCGCAATATGCGATGCGACTGTTTACACACAAGCTGGATATGTTGGTGAAGATGTTGAAAATATTTTATTAACCCTTTTACAAAATGCAAATTATGATTTAGAAAAAGCTGAAAAAGGAATCGTTTTTCTTGATGAAATTGATAAATTAGCAAGAAAAGATGAAAATCCTTCTATTACCAGAGATGTATCTGGTGAAGGAGTTCAAAATTCATTATTAAAGTTGATTGAAGGTACAATTGTAAATGTACCGCCTAAAGGTGGTAGAAAACATCCTTATCAAGATTATATTAAATTTGATACAAAAAATGTTTTATTTATTTGTTCAGGTGCCTTTGAAGGTATTGATCGGCCAGAAATAAGACAAGTAGGTTTTGAAAAAAAGCCATCAATTACAAAAGAAATAGATACATATAAAATTCAAAAATACGGAATAATTCCGGAACTATTAGGAAGACTTCCGGTTTTAGTAAAATTAGAACGATTAACCATTTCTGATTTAGAAAAAATATTATATGCTCCTAAAAATTCAATTATAAGTGAATATAAAAAATTATTAAAACTTAGCGATGTAGATGTTGAGTTTTCCAAAGAAGCTCTTCATGAAGTTGCAATTTATGCAAGTACTAATCACTTAGGAGCAAGATCATTAAGAAAAAATATCGAAAAAGTAATGTTAGATTATATGTTTAACATTGAAAAATATAAAAATTCAAAAATAATTATAAATGAAGAAATCATAAAAAAATATATTTCTTAAAAAATTTTAAATATGTTTTTTTAAAAAAGGAGGTAACTAAGTGTTTGATTTATATAATAGTATCACAAGTGAATTACCAATTATTTTTGTAAGTAACATTGTTCCCCTTCCTAATATTGAAATGCGAATAGATGTTTCTAAAAATTCAAATTTAGAAGCGCTAAAAAATGCGGAATCATATCGAAATTATATCGTAATAGCAGTTCAAGATTCCAATTCTGATTATCAATTAGGCGATACTAAAATTGCAAAATATGCATTAATCGGTAAAATTACCCTTAATATGGCTGTTCCTAATAATGTGAGAAGAATTCGTTTACAAGTGGTTGTTCGTTGTAAAGTAAATGAGTTTATTCAAACAAAACCATTTTCTTTAGTTTCAGTTACTTCTGTACCATCAATTATTGACAATGAAGAAGAAAAAGAAGTTCTTATCAATAAAATAACTTCTTTTATGAAGCAAAATGATACAAGCAACTTCTTTGAAGTTAAAGAAACTGCAAAAATGGAATTAACAAGTGAAAATATAATTGTATCTTCTGATATTTTAGCTTTTGCTTTAAAGATGAATTATAAAGAAAAAATCAAGTATTTAGAGGCTGAATCGGTTAACAAGAGGTTAACTTATATTATTGAAGATTTAAATAAACAAATTTCTTTCGCTGAAATCGATAAAAAGATTGAAGCAAATATTCGTAAAAGCATCGAAGAAGGACAAAAAGAATATTATTTACGTGAAAAAATGAAAGCAATTCAAGAAGAACTTGGCGATAAAGCAAAACGTGATGAAGATATTGAAAAGTTACGTGAAAAAATTAAAAATGCTAAAATGCCAAAAACGATGGAAGCAAAAGCAATAACTGAACTTGGACGTTACCAATCAATTCCATCAAGTTCTCCAGAATCAGCATTAATAAAAACTTATTTGGATTTTGTTCTCAGCCTTCCTTGGAATGAAACAAGTGAGGATAGTAAAGATATCGCAAATGCAAAAAAAATATTAGATGAAGATCATTATGGATTAGATAAAGTAAAAAATCGTATTTTAGAATATCTTGCTGTTAGAATAATGACCAATGAAAATCCACAATCAATTTTGTGCTTAGTTGGTCCGCCAGGAGTTGGTAAAACTTCTTTAGCTAAAAGTATTGCAAGGGCATTAAACAAAACTTTTGTAAAACTTTCATTAGGTGGCGTTAAAGATGAAGCTGAAATTAGAGGACACAGAAGAACTTATATTGGGGCACTTCCTGGAAGAATTATGCAATCATTATCAAAAGCTAAAACTAAAAATCCAGTTTTCTTATTAGATGAAATCGATAAAATGAGTAGCGATTATAAAGGTGATCCAACAAGTGCAATGCTTGAGGTATTAGATAGCGAACAAAATAAATTCTTCAGTGATCACTATTTAGAAGAACCATTTGATTTATCACAAGTATTTTTTATTGCGACTGCAAATTATCTTGGAAATATTCCTGCACCTCTTCGTGATCGTATGGAAATTGTTGAAGTATCAAGTTATACTGAATATGAAAAATTTGAAATAGCTAAAGAACATTTAATTTCTAAACAATTAAAAGCTCATGGATTATCAGAAAATAAATTCAAAATTACCGATCAAGCAATTTTTAAAATTATTCAATCGTATACAAGAGAAGCAGGAGTACGTGAATTAGAAAGATTACTTGGAAGTTTAATACGAAAAGCAATAAAAGAAATATTGATGGATGGCGCAACGGAAGTTGAAATTAATGCTTTGAACATCGAAGATTATCTAGGTAAAGAAAAATTTGTTGATAATCAAAATGAAGAAAATGATTTAATTGGTGTTGTTAATGGACTTGCTTATACTGAATTTGGTGGCGATACACTATCAATTGAAGTCACAATGTACAAAGGTGATGGACGTTTAATGTTAACAGGTAAACTTGGCGATGTTATGAAAGAATCAGCTCAAGCAGCATTAAGTTATGTAAAAAGCAATGTTGATAAATACCACATTAACTATGATGTTTTTAAACAAAATGATATTCATATTCATGTACCCGAAGGGGCAATTCCTAAAGATGGTCCATCAGCTGGTGTTACATTAGCTACAGCAATTATTTCTGCAGCCGCAAACAAACCCGTTCATCATGAAATTGGTATGACTGGTGAAATAACTTTACGTGGTAGAGTATTACCAATTGGTGGTTTACGCGAAAAGTCAATTGCAGCACATCGAACAGGTTTAAAACGAATCTTAATTCCTAAAGAAAATATTCGTGATCTTGATGAAATACCTGAAAGTGTCAAAAATGATTTGCAAATCATTCCTGTTAGCACTGTTGATGAAGTTGCAGAATATGCAATTAAATGGGAATAATTTTAAATTTATATTATAATCTATTATAAAAATTAAGTTTTTTAAAATTTTTTATAAAAAGAAACAATAAACTTGATAATTATAAAAAAATATGATATAATTATTCTGTTATAGTAGCAAATTTTATAAAAATCTCAATTTTGGAGGCTTTGTATGGCATTTTATGATTATTTATTATTAATAGTTTCAATATTTTTGATTGTTATCATCGTATTACAAAATTCAAAAGATGATGTTTCAAAAGCATTTTCTGGTGAAAAATCAGAATTATTTGCAAATCAAAAACAACGTGGTATTGAAAAAGTTATAAATATTGTGACCGCTGTATTATCAATTGTATTCTTTGTATTATGCGTTTTAGCCGCATTCATTCCTAGAGTATAATTTCGGTTATATTAATTAAATATTATGCAATATGAGAAGGCTACATTAAAGCTACTTATCCTATTTATTGAATAGTTTAATAGCTTTAGTAGCCTTTTTCTATTTTTTTGAGGAGGTGAAGCGATGAGAGATCAATTAATTAAATATTTACAAGATTGTAAAAAACTTCTTTCAGTTGAGGAAATTTTTGCTAATCTTAATTTAAAAGAAACAGAAGATTTTGTTTTACTTGTTAAAACAATTAATGAATTAGAAGATGAAGGAATTATCTATTTAAGTAAAAATAATTTAATTGGCCTTATGAACCACTTTAATTATATAAGAGGGATAATTAATGTCAAAGAAGCAGGATTTGGCTTTGTAACAGTGGATGAAAAATATTTTGATAATCAAGATAATTTTCAATTAAAAGATTTTGTGTTAGATAAGACAAAAGATATTTATATAAATTTTGAAAATCGCAAAAATGCTTTAGATGGGGATTACGTTTTAATTGAATTATTTTCTGAAAATCGTAAAGTTGAAGGTAAGGTTATTAAAATAATTAAACGTGCTTCTCAAGAATTTATTGGCTTTATTAAATACTTTCGAAAAAAATATCTTGTGGAAAGTTTAAATAAAAAAACTAATTTTTGTATTGTTTTAGAAAAAGATGAAAAATTAAATTATAAAAATTTAATTAATCAAGTTGTTAAAGTTAAAATCACAAACTATTTTGAAAAAATTGATAACTTATTAAATCCTGTAGGAAATGGAAAAATTATTGAAATATATGATGATTTTAGCAAACCAGGAATGGATCTAACAACTATCTTATTAGCAAGTGATTATAAATTAGATTTTGCAAATGAAGTAAAAGATGAAATTGTAAAAATTCCAATGACTATTTTACCTTCTCAATATGAAGGAAGAACTGATTTAACTAATGAACAAATAATTACTATTGATGGTGATGACGCAAAAGATTTAGATGATGCAATTAAAGTTGAAAAACTTCAAAATGGTAATTATTTATTAGGCGTATATATTGCGGACGTGAGTGAATATGTCAAACCGCATACCGCAATTGACGAATCTGCTTATAATTTAGGTACTAGTACATATTTACCTGACCGAGTTGTTCCAATGTTACCTAAAGAATTATCTAATGGAATTTGTTCCTTAAATGAAGGGGTAAAACGTTTAGTTATAGCATGTGAAATGGAAATAGATGAACTTGGCAAAGTAATTAATCACAGAATTTTTAAAGGATTTATTAAATCAACCTCGCGAATGACATATAATAACGTTAATGCTATTTTAAAAGGTGATAATGAATTAAATGAAAGATATAAAAATATTGTTCCAATGTTAAAGAATGCACAAAATCTTGCAAAAATTCTTTATCAAATGCGAATAAAAAGAGGTGCATTTGAGTTTGAAACAATCGAATCAAAGATAATACTTGATGAAAATTTAAAGGCTATTGATGTAAAGGTTATTGAACGTGGTGATGCGGAGAAAATGATTGAAGAATTTATGCTTATCGCAAACGAAACAGTTGCTGAAACAATGAAGTGGTTAGAAATTCCTTTTATATATCGTGTTCATGATGAACCAAATGAGAATAAAATGGCTGATTTTATGGAATATGCTAGTTTATTAGGATATAAAATTAAAACTAACAATAAAAAAAGCTTTGCAAAATCTCTTCAACAAATTTTACTTAATAATAAAAATAATAGTGATTTAAGTGGTAAGGTAATTAATAAAATGTTGCTTAGAACGATGGCTAAAGCAAAATATCAAATAAATAACATTGGCCATTTTGGCCTTGCTAGCGAATGCTATACGCATTTTACTTCACCAATAAGAAGATATCCTGATTTAATTGTTCATAGATTAATAAAACA
>CAYVQA010000014.1:0-5725 GCA_964453965.1 uncultured Staphylococcaceae bacterium | reverse complement strand
GGTGGTTATTTTGAAATGTATCCAAAAGAAGGCACAATGATTGATGTAAGAAGGCAAATTAATTATACAATTGGTGAAAGAGTATTAATAAAAGTTATAGCTACTAATAAACGATTACATCAAATCGATTTCCAATTAATAAAGAAGGTGAAATAATAATATGAAAAATCCAAATGAAAAAATAATTGCTCAAAATAGAAGTGTATATCATAATTATTTTGTTGAAGATGTTATTGAGTGTGGATTAGTTTTAACGGGTACAGAAATAAAATCAATTAGACTTGGCAAAGTTAGTTTAAATGATTGTTATTGTGATATAAAGCATAACGAAATTTATGTTGTAAATATGCATATTTCACCATATGATAAAGGAAATATTTTTAATCATAAACCAGATGTTGATCGAAAATTATTATTACATAAAAAACAAATCATTCAACTTTCATCAAAAATATCAAAAAGCGGTTATACATTGATTCCTATAAAAATTGCATTAAGAAATAGCATTGCCAAAATCGATATAGGCTTATGTAAGGGTAAAAAATTATACGATAAACGAGATGCATCAAAAGAAAAAACAATGGAAAAGGAAAAAAGAGAGGAATATTAATGAATAAATATCAAAAGGGAATTGATTTGATTAATGAAGGAAAAATCGAGGAAGCATATAATTATTTTAATGTTTTATTTTTAAATGACCTTGAAGATAGCAATGCATTATATTTAAAAATTCAAACAATGGAGATGCTTGGGAAAGATCCTAATATAATATTGAAAGAGTACAATTATCTTTTAAAAATAATGAAAAATTATAATAATGAAATATATTATAATATTGCAATTATTCATAATCGATTAGGAAATTATGATTTAGCAATTAAATTTGCAAAAAAAGGAATATCAGGCGATGATCCAATAAGTATGCGTTGTCATTATATGTTAGCAGTTGCATATTATTTTAAAGATCAAGAATCTTTCGTGAATGAATCAATAAAAGAAATAAATATTTGTATTGATAATACCGATGACATTCAAGAATTAGAATTTTACTATTCTTTAAAAATTGATTCAATGTCATATTTAAAACTATATGATGAACAAGAACAACTAATTAATGAGTTATATTTTAAAATTAATAAAATTGAAATTATAAAAAAATTAGAAGGAAAAGCCTTAATTAACCGTGATGAGGATGAATTATCTAAAAATGAAAATTATGATCGTAAATATTTATGGAAAGCAAAAAAAGTATTTGAAGAATATTTACAAATTAAACCAGACGATTATGAACTTACAAAACATTTGTACAATATAAATCTTGATTTAGAAGATTTTTCAGACGCAAAATCTATTTTAGAAAAATTAGAGTTTTATGGTGTAATCAATGAAAAAGAAATAATTGAAGAAGAACTATTTTTAACTGATAAACTAATAGGCCTTGATGGTGTTAGAGAAAAATATCAAGAATTAATTCAAAAATATCCTAATAATTGGAATGTTCCTTACTTTACAACATATTATTTAGAAAATTATTGTAATGATGAAGAAGACTATAAAAATTTATTAAAATACTCATCTGAAGCATACAGATTAAATCCAAATAAAAAAACTTTAAATGTTTTAATCTTAAATAATTATATGTTAAAAAAATATTATGAAAATGTTAAAATAATGGAAGATTATTTAAAACATAATCCAGAAGATGAAAATAATCATTTATTTGCAAATGTTTATCATTTTGCAAATTATCCGTATGATGATATTATGGAAAAAGAACGACGTTCTTATGATATGGGGGAAACTAGCTTTCTTGAATATATTTTTAATGTAGATAATATTTTTGAAAAGCCAACACTCTATATTCCGATTTTTAAAAAGATTTATAAGCAAAAAATCGATTATTTAAATGAATATCAGATAAGAAAAATGATTATTAAATTAACATATGGACAAAATATTGGAAAAATTGATTATAAACTTGCTTTAAAGCTTATTGATAAACAAGAAAAAGGTGATTATGCATTATCTTGTTTATATGGAATTAAAGGACAAATTTATGAACGTCATATTAAAGATTTTTCTAATGCTTATAAATATTACCAAAAAAGCTATGAATTATTTTTACAAGATAAAGATTGTGATAAATGTAGTTGTGCAATAGGTTATTTAGCTCATTCTTATTTAAAAGGAATAGGCGTTGAAATAAATGAATCAAAAGCCATTCAACTAATTACAGATGCAATCAATAAATTTGGTGATGATGTAAATGGTAACGTTATTTATTTATATGCATATTTATTTTTAAATGATAGTATTAAAGTTAATTATGAAGAAGTATTGCGATTATTACGTTTAAATAAAGCTTTTAATCGTTATGAAATAACTAGAGAAGTTTTAATTGAACAAGTATGTAATAAAGTCAATATTAAAAATGACTATGCGGTTGAAGGGCTTAAGAAAGCATTAAAATATGATAGTATTCTTGCAAAAAAATATTACAAGAAAAATAAAAAAGCCAAATATTATTATCCATTTTTAAATAGTTATTAAAAAAAAGGCAAACTAAGTGAATTTAGTTTGCTTTTTCGTCAATTCTTTTTTCCAATTCTTGGACTTTTCTAACAAGGTTACAATATTGCGCAGCTGATGGTGGCGTATTTGCGGATGCTTGGGCATTGAAAGTTAAAATAATTTGTCCCACTAATTCAAGCCAGTTTCCAAGTGAATTTTGTTCAGCAGTTGTTAGCGAAAGTGAAAGAAGATATCCGACGATAGTTCCTAAAGTAGTAAATTCAAATGGACTTAATGTTAAAATCCAACTTGCAAAGTTTTTAATTTCTTCTTGATTAAAAGTATCTTGTGAACATGTTTGTTGTCCAAAACGATTGTTATTATTATTCATTTAGGACATCAACTCCACTGAACTTTACTATATTATATGTATAAAAAATAATAAAGTGAATCATATAAAACAAAATATTCTTATAAAAAATGCTTGTTATAAAATTAACAAGCAAATTTATATATTAGTAAAAAAAGAATTTACTATCTGTGATGACCTCCATGTGGTCTATTACCACGAAAACTACCATGCATAGTTGGACCAATATGTGGCATGCCGCCAATACGTGGTGGTATCATACCAATTGGTCGATGATGACCGATAATGCGTGGGCCAACAAAAGGTTGTCTACAATGTGGATCTAAAAAATAACGTCCTCTATAATAATATAATTGTCTTGTCATGCCACCTAAAAGGCTAACGGTTACTAGTGTACCAATAATATTACCAATATTTGAATTACTTGTATTATTATTATAGGTATTTTGTTGATTCGTGTATGAAGAATTGTTTAATGCATTTCCACAATTTTGGCAAAAAGCTGCATTATTATTAACGTTTGCACCACAATTTGGACAATAATTTGCCATAATATTATCACACTCCTTATTTTTAATATTAATTTAAGTATATTATATACAATAAAATAATAAAATTCAAGGTAATATAGCAGAAATTTATGTGAATTTTAGGTAATATTTTGAAAACAAACATTGATTTGTAAATTATGATTCGTAAATTTTATTGATAAAAATAATTATTAAAAAATCTTGATACTTCTATGTAAAATATGTTTACATTTGTATCAAGATTAACTTCTTATAATGGTGCGGTTAATGAGATTTGAACTCATACGTTCTTATGAACACTACCCCCTCAAAGTAGCGCGTCTACCAGTTCCGCCATAACCGCAAGTACTAAGATTATATCATATTTCGCTAATATTTGCACTTGATTTGACTAAAAAGAATTACATTGCTTTACAAAAGTATAAAAATATGGTAAAATATTCATTAGTTTAATGTTATAAATATTAGTTTTGAAAGGATAAATAGTTTATGAATAAATATCAAGAACTAGCAGAATATATTTTTCCTGAAATAAAGGATACAATTGAAGATTTAGAAAAAAGATACCCTGCTCGTAATTTACCTGAAGATGCAATGGTTACAAGATTTGCGCCAAGTCCAACAGGCTTTTTACATACAGGTAGCTTATTTGCTGCAATGATTTCTCGAAAATTTGGTCTTCAAAATGGTGGTGTTTTTTATACAAGATTAGAAGATACTGATCAAAAAAGAGAAATTGTAGGTAGCGGTAACTCATTAATTGATCAATTATCAAAATTTGGTGTTACGCCTATTGAAGGATATATGGGTGATAATGCTGAAATAGGTATTTATGGTCCATATGTTCAAAGCGAAAGAGCATCTATTTATAATACTGTAATTAAACATATGGTCGCAAATAATTTAGCATATCCATGTTTTTGTTCACCAGATGAATTAAATGAAATGCGAGAAATTCAAAAAGAAAATAAGGAAAATTTTGGATATTATGGAAAATATGCAAAATGTAGTACTTTAAGTCCAGAAGTAGCTTTAGAAAGAATTAAAAATGGTGAACCATATGTTATTCGCTTTCGTTCAAAAGGTGATTATCACAATAAAGTTGTTATAAATGATGCTATTAGAGGAAGAATTGAAATGGCTGAAAATGATCAACATATTGTTATTTTGAAAAGCGATGGCCTTCCAACATATCATTTTGCACACTTAGTAGATGATCATTTTATGCATACTACTCATATTACTAGAGGCGAAGAATGGATGCCAAGTCTTCCTATTCATATTGAATTATTCAATGCAATGGGATGGAAAGCCCCAACTTACGCTCATTTACCAGTTATTATGAAATTAGATGAAGGTAACCGAAGAAAACTTTCGAAAAGAAAAGACCCTGAAGCTGCTGTATCTTTTTTCCTAGAACAAGGTTATCCAGTTGAAGGCTTTATGGAATATCTTTATACAATTGCTAATTCTAATTATGAAGAATGGCGAAAAAATAATCCTTCTTTAGACAAAGATGAATTTAAATTCTCATTTGAAAAAATGTCACTTGATGGTGCATTATTTGATTTAGATAAAGTAAAATTCTTATGCAAAGAATATTTAGGAAATATGTCAACAAAAGATTTTGCAGAAAAATCTTATGTATGGGCAAAAGAATATGATCAACTATTAACAACTTTAATTGAAAAAGATAAATCATTATACGAAAAAATTGTTAGCATTGAAAGAGAAAAAGTAAATCCACGAAAGGATTATGAAAAATATTCAGATATTGCAAATTTAATTCTATTTTATTATCCAGAATATTATTCAGATTTATCAAAAAATGGATATAATTTTCCTGAAAATATTTCAAAAGAAAATATTAAAAAACTACTTAATGCTTATTTAGAAAACTTTAATTTAGATTTATCTGAAGAAGATTGGTTTGCAAATATGAAAGAAATAGCTGTTTCTTGTGGATTTGCTGCTAGTCCAAAAGAATGGAAAAAGAATAAAGAATTGTTTCCAGGTCATGTTGGCGATTTAGCTGCAATTTTACGTGTCGTTATGACATTACGATTACATTCACCTAATTTATATTATATTATGCAAATTTTGGGAAAAGATGTTGTTGTAGATAGAATTAATAAAGCTCTTAAAACTTTATAATAAAATTTAAGCGATATTTTTATCGCTTATATGGCCTGTTGGAGAAGCGGTCTAACTCATATCCCTCTCAAGGATACATTCGCGGGTTCGAACCCCGTACAGGCTACCATTTAAGTAGATTAATCTTGATACGGTAAAAGTATTGAGATTTTTTTGTTTT
>CAYVQA010000013.1:0-22524 GCA_964453965.1 uncultured Staphylococcaceae bacterium | reverse complement strand
TATCTCTTCCTATATAATTCTATAAAAATCTGTCCAAGATTTTTGGGTAGGTTCAGAGTCTATAACAGTTTATAATTATCCTAGTGAAGTTTTAGACGAATTACTACCAAACGCTGTATTACATAAAGATTATCAAATTGGTGAACCAATAACAATTAGAATAACAAATGATTATATAGAAATAACTAACTTTCCGGGAATTGATTTCACAATAAGTGATCAAAAAGTTAAAGATTTGAATTTAATATCTAAAAAATATAGAAATAAACGGATAGCTGAATTTTTAAGAGATTTAGAACTTATTGAAGCAAAAAATACTGGAATTCCAAAAGTTAGAAAAGCACTTGCTAAAAATAATTCACAAGATTTAGAAATAGATATGGATGAAAACAGAGAATATATTTCAGTAAAAATACATATTAATGAACGTTTTAAAACAAATTTAATCTTTGAAAAACAATATAATTTAAAGCAAAAA
Source organism: uncultured Staphylococcaceae bacterium (assembly GCA_964453965.1). Taxonomy (GTDB): domain Bacteria; phylum Bacillota_I; class Bacilli_A; order ML615J-28; family CAG-313; genus CAYVQA01. The sequence goes on along the minus strand of CAYVQA010000013.1, from coordinate 22,046 downwards.
ATTATCGATTTATTAAAGAACAGCGAATTGACTCTAACAGAAATTTCAAGAACATTAGGGTATAAAACGATTCCTAATTCCGTTAGAAGAAATATTGAAATATTAATTTTAGAAGATAAAATTATAAAAGAGAACAAAAAATATCGAGTAAAGTAAGAATCATTAATTATGGTATAATCGCCATAATTAATGATTTTTTTGCTAAAGTTATTCTTCGAAAATTTCCTCTTTTTTTAAGTAGATACATCTTCTGACATCGCGATTACAATTGCCATTATAAAAACAATTACCACATTTTTCTTTTTTTCTACCCATAAAATTGACCTCCTATAAAAATTAATTCAATCATATTATTTTCCTAAAAAATATAATTATACATTAAACTTGTAAAAAATCACAAAAAATGTTATAATTAATTAATATATAAAATAATGGAGGTAACTATGGCAGTTAAATTAGTTATTAATGAAGAACAACTAAAAGAATTTAAAGCAAAAATGGCTGAACATAAGAAAAAACCAGGTCCACTTATGCCAACATTACATGATGCTCAAAATATCTTTGGTTGTATTCCTTTGGAAATTCAAAAGATAATATCAGAAGAATTAAACGAAAGTATTTCAAAAATCAATGGTGTTGTAACATTTTATTCACACTTCTCTTTAAATCCAACTGGTAAACACGTAATAGGTGTATGCTTAGGTACAGCTTGTTATGTACGTGGTTCACAAGCAGTTGTGGATAAATTTAAAGAAATTTTACATATTAATGGTGGTCAAACTACAGAAGATGGAATGTATACATTACAAGAAACAAGATGTATTGGTGCTTGTGGACTTGCACCGGTGTTTAGTGTTGACTCAGAAGTATATGGTAACACTACTGTTAAAACTGTAACTGATGTATTAGGAACTTTAGAATAATATGACATTAAAAGAATTACGAGAAATTGTTTGTGGAAATGAAGTAACGCCATTTATAAAAGAAGATAATTTTGAAATTAATTATGCTTTTTGTGGCGATTTAATGAGCGATGCTTTAATGGTTTTAAGAACAGCACCAATTGAAAATTGTGAACGCGGAGTTTTAATAACCGGAAATTCAACAGTACAAGGAATTAGAACAGCAGAAATGCTTGATTTACCAATTGTTATAATTACAAGAGGAAAAACGCCTACACAACAAGTAATAGACCAAGCTTATCAATCAAATGTTATTATTATTACAACAAATGATGTAGCCTTCACTGTATCAGGAAAATTATATCAACATGGAATTATAGGATTATCAAATGTCAATGCAAATATTCGCTAGACGCGGATTAGAAATCACAAGAATGAATTTAGAAGGAGCAGGATATATATCTAGCTATGTAAAAAAGAAACTTGTGAATTTAAATATTGACAAATCAATTATTCGCCGTGTAGTAGTCGCAACATATGAAGCGGAAATAAATGTTACTATTCATTCTTTTGGCGGTGAATGTGACTTTGAAATTTATAATGACCATATCTATGTTGTATTCAAAGATATAGGCCCAGGCATTGAAGATATTGAACAAGCAATGGTTGCAGGTTATTCAACTGCTAGTAAAGATGCTATAAATTATGGTTTCGGCGCAGGAATGGGACTTTTAAATATCAAAAATGCTTGTGATGAATTTAGAATAACATCTTCAAAAGAAGGCACAATTGTTGAAATAATAATTTATTGGAAAGATAACAAAGATAAAGATGACGAAGAAGATATTGATTAATAAAGGTTATACCCTTTTAAATGATATATATGATGAAAATTTTGATGGATTTTATGCGGGCGATTTATTAAGCTTTGTAATGAGTCATGCAAAACAGGGAAACATTCTCCTTACTATTACAAATAACTTAAATAGTATTGCGGTGGCAGAATTATTAGAACTTCCGGGAATAATTTTTTGTGAAGGAGTAATACCATCAGAAGAAATGATAAAAAAAGCAAGTGAAGAAAAGATATCACTTTTTACAACAAACAAATCAAAAGTAGAAATTATAAAGGAATTTGTAAAAGATGAAATATTATTATGATTTACACATTCATACAGCTCTTTCACCTTGTGGACAAGAGTGGATGAGTCCTAATAACATCTTAAATATGGCAAATTTAAAAGGCTTGGATTTTATTGCAATATGTGACCATAATAGCGTAAAACAACTTATCAATTTTGATTTATTAAAAGATAGTTATGATTTAGTAATTATTCCAGGTATTGAAGTTACAGTAAATGAAGGATATCATGTCGCATGTTATTTCCCTAATTTCTTAGCTGCATATGAATTTGGCAATATCATAACAAATAATTTAAATGATATACCACATGACGCAATAACCAAAGGCGAACAAATTATATTTGACTATAATGATGAAAGATCACATTTAGCTGTTGATGTAACATTACATCAAAATTCAAATCTAACTGTAAAAGAACTTAGAAAATGGATTGATAAATTTAATGGAATTATGATGCTTGCACACATTGAAAGATATGATAAAAAAATTTATCATGAAGTAGAAACTATTTTTAAAGGTTTATTTGACATAATTGAAATAAATGCTAGAAGCAATGCGGAAGAGGTATTAAAAGAACATCCATTTTTAAATGAATATTTAATCCTTCGTGATAGTGATGCACATAGCTTAGAAATAATAAATGAACCAATATATAGTTTTGACTTAGAAGAAAAATCAATTCCTTGTTTATTTAAACATTTTAGAAGTTTTAAAAACAGGTAATATTGATGAATGAATTAGCTTTGCATATTTTAGATATTGTTCAAAATAGTTTTAAAGCCCAAGCAAAACTTGTAAAAATAACTATTGATGAACAAAAAAATATAATGAAAATAACCATTGAAGATAATGGATTTGGAATGGATCAAGAGACTTTAAAAAAAGTTACAAACCCATTTTATACATCAAGAACAACAAGGAAAGTAGGAATGGGCTTACCATTATTTAAAGAAATTTGTGAAAATACTGGTGGAAGTTTAACAATTGAATCAACTAAAAATCAAGGAACAACAATTAAAGCAATCATTGATAAATCATCAATAGATGCTTTGCCACTCGGAAATATTTGTGAAACAATATTGATATTGATAATCAATGATTTAGATATTGATATTGAATATAATCACATTGTAGACGAAAAAGAATATATATTTAAAACAAAAGAAATAAAAGAAATTCTAAATGGACTTCCCTTAACAGATCCATCAATTATCAATTGGATAAAAGAATACTTAAGAGAAAATGAAATACAATTGTATTTTAAGGAGGAAAAATGAAATCACTTGAAGATTTAAAGAAAATAAGAGATGAAGCCGCAAAAAATTTAACAATTAGATCAACAAAAGGCGGAAAAAGAATCGTTGTTGGAATGGCAACATGCGGTATTACAGCAGGTGCTCGTCCAGTGCTTGCGGCATTTGTAGAAGAAGTAACAACAAGAAACATCCCTAATGTAATAGTTACACAATCAGGATGTATGGGAGAATGTCAATATGAACCTATTGTTCAAGTATTTGATGAACAAAACGAAAGAACCATTTATGCAAATGTTCATATTGAAGATGTAAAACAAATTATTGATGAACATATCATTGGTGGAAAAGTCGTTACTAATAAAACATTAGAACATTATAAAGGATAGGTGAGTTAAAAATGTTATTACGTACTCAAATAATTATTTGTGGTGGGACAGGCTGCCTATCATCAAAATCAAATTTAATTAGAGATGAATTCAATCAAGAATTAAAAAGATTAGGGCTTGAAAATGAAGTTCAAACAATTATGACAGGATGCTTTGGATTATGTGAAAAAGGCCCAGTTGTAATTGTATATCCTGATGAAGTATTCTATTCAAAAGTAACAATTGCGGACGTTAGACCAATTTGCGAAGAACATATTTTAAAAGGAAGAGTATATTTACCAAAAGCATATAAAGAACTAACTGATTCTGAAAAAGATAAAATAAAATCATTTAGCCAAATTGGTTTTTATAATAGACAATTAAGAATAGCTTTACATAACTGTGGTGTAATTAACCCATTCGACATTAAAGAATACATTGGTAGAAATGGTTATGAAGCATTAGGAAAAGCCTTAACAAAAATGACTCCAGAAGAAGTAATCGACGTTATCAGTAAATCTGGACTTCGCGGAAGAGGTGGAGGAGGATTCCCTACTGGTTTGAAATGGAGTTTATGTGCAAAAAATAAAGCCCCTTTAAAATACGTAATTTGTAATGCGGATGAAGGTGACCCAGGTGCATTTATGGACCGTGCAATCTTAGAAGGAGATCCACATAGCGTTATTGAAGCAATGGCAATTTGTGGATATGCAATAGGCGCAACACAAGGATATGTATATATTAGAGCTGAATATCCACTTGCAGTTGAAAGATTACAAAAAGCAATTGATGATGCTTACGAATATGGATTGCTTGGAAATAATATATTTGGAACAGATTTTTCATTTGACCTAGAAGTTAGACTTGGTGCAGGCGCATTCGTTTGCGGTGAAGAAACTGCATTAATGGCTTCAATTGAAGGTGAACGTGGAATGCCAAGAAATAAACCTCCATTCCCAGCAGAAGCAGGATTATGGAAAAAGCCATCAAATATTAACAACGTTGAAACATATGCAAACGTTCCATTAATCATTTTAAATGGTTGGGAATGGTTTAGCAGTATGGGAACAGAAAAATCAAAAGGAACAAAAGTATTTGCCCTTGGTGGAAAAATTAAAAACACTGGTTTAGTAGAAATTCCAATGGGAACAACATTAAGAGAAGTTATCTATGATATCGGTGGCGGTATTCCAAATAAAAAGAAATTCAAAGCCGTTCAAACAGGTGGCCCAAGTGGTGGATGCTTAACTGAAAAACATTTAGATACACCAATTGATTATGACAATTTAGTAGCACTTGGCTCAATGATGGGATCAGGTGGAATGATTGTTATGGATGAAGACAACTGTATGGTTGACGTTGCAAGATTCTACTTAGATTTTACAGTTGATGAATCATGTGGTAAATGTACTCCATGTCGTGAAGGAACAAAGAGAATGCTTGAAATCTTAGAAAGAATTACTCACGGAGATGGAACACTAGAAGACTTAGATGAATTAGAAGAATTAGCTCATACAATTAAAGACGCATCACTTTGTGGTCTTGGACAAACAGCTCCTAACCCAGTATTATCAACTCTTGCAAACTTCAGAGAAGAATATATTGCCCATGTAGTTGATAAAAAATGTCCAGCAGGTGTATGTAAACCATTACTTAAATTTAAAATTACGGAAAAATGTATTGGTTGCGGTAAATGTAAACGTAACTGCCCTGCCGATTGTATAACAGGCGATATCAAACAACAACATGTAATTGACACAACTAAGTGTATTAAATGTGGAACATGTAAGAAAGCATGTCCAGTTAATGCAATTGTAGTGTGCTAGGAGGTTTTACTAATGGAAAGAAAAGTTAATATTACCATTAATGGAAAAAGCGCTCAAGTAAATGCAGATTACACAATAATGCAAGCTGCAGATGAAATGGGAATCAAAATCCCACGTTTATGTTTCTTAAAAGACATTAATGAAAATTCATCTTGTAGAGTTTGTGTTGTCGAAGTAGCAGGAATTAGAACCTTAAAAAATTCATGTTCAGTAAAAGTATCAGAAGGAATGGTTGTAAATACTAACACACCTAGAGTTAGAAGATCAGTAAAAGATACTTTAGAATTGATGGCCGCAAATCATAGATTTGATTGTTGGAATTGTCCAAGAGAACATAATTGTGAATTCTTAAGTTTACTTAGAAAATATGGTGTAACTAATAAACTTCAAGAATCAGGCGAATTCTCAAAAAGAGAACAAGTTATTAATGAATCATGTGCAATTGTTTTTGATAGTTCAAAATGTATTCTTTGTGGCAGATGTATTGGTGCTTGTGAAAAACTAGCAGGGACAAATGTGCTAAACTACAATAATCGCGGCTTTAAAACAGTTGTTGGTACACCATTAAATTTACCAATTGACACATCAGGATGTATCTATTGTGGTAAATGTATCGGAGCTTGTCCAACAGGCGCAATCAAAGAAAAAGAAGAAATTGAAGTAGTTGAAGATTTACTTGCATCAAAAGAAAAATACGTTGTCGTTCAAGTAGCACCAGCAGTAAGAGCTGCACTTGGCGAAGAATTTGGTTATCCAATCGGCACAAACGTTGAAGGAAAAATGTATCGTGCATTAAAAGAACTTGGATTCAACGATATTACAGATGTAAACTTTGGTGCTGATGTAACAATTATGGAAGAAGGAACAGAACTTCTTGGAAGACTTCAAAAATTTATGGATAAAGAAAAAGTAGCTCTTCCAATGATTACTTCATGTTCACCAGGATGGATTAGATATATTGAACAATATTATCCAGAATATTTAGATAATTTATCTACAACAAAATCACCTCAACAAATTCAAGGTGCTTTAACTAAACATTATTATGCAGAAAAAATTGGTGTTGCAAAAGAAAAAATTCATGTTGTATCAGTAATGCCATGTATCGCTAAAAAATACGAAGCAAGAAGACCTGAAATGGAAACAGATGGTATAAGAGATGTTGATTCAGTCTTAACAACAAGAGAACTCGCAAGACTAATTAAACGTGCAGGAATTGACTTCAATAGTTTAGAAGACTATGTTCCAACAAGTCCACTTGCAAAATATACTGGTGCAGGCGTAATCTTTGGTGCAACTGGTGGCGTAATGGAAGCAGCGTTAAGAACAGTGGCTGACATTTTAGATGAAAAAGCTGCAAAGAAATTAGACTTTACCCCTGTAAGAGGTGTAGATGCAGATATCAAAGAAGCAACAATTACATTAAACGGAATGGATGTTAATGTAGCAGTTGTTCATGGCACAAAAAATGTTCCAGCTTTATTTGATTTAATCAAAAAAGGTGAAAAACAATATCATTTTGTTGAAGTAATGGCTTGTACTGGCGGATGCGTAAATGGTGGTGGTCAACCAGTAGTTACTGCATATATGCAAGAAAAAGTAGATGTAAGAAAAGAAAGAGCAAAAGTTCTATATCAAATAGATGACAATAGTTCAGTTAGAAAGTCACATAAAAATGAAGCTGTAAATGAATTATATCAATCATTCTTAAAAGAACCAAATAGTGAACTTGCTCATCACTTATTACATACACATTATTCAAAAAAAGAAATTTTTAAATTATAAAAAAATTCTTGTAAAAGATAGTATATAAAACGAAAGAATCAAAAGAAGATAATTAGAATTATCGGTTCTACAAAGTTTATTGTGTGATTGTGTGAAAAATAATTAAAAATAACTAAAAAAAGTTAAAATTTCACACAAAAAACTTTGCGATAATAATAATATAGAAATAAAAAAGCATAAGAACTTTTAATTCATTTAAATGAATCATAAAGAACTTATGCTTTTTATTTATTTTATAATGTTTTTTAAATATTCAATTACACCAAAGTGATCACAATCAAATTTTGTAATATCAGTTGAAGCCTTTTTAATTTCATCACAACCATTAATCATCGCAATATTGTTTGTTCCATTAACAAACATCGCAATATCATTAAGACCATCACCGAAACAATATATATCTTTATAAGGGATATTATATTTTTCACTCAATGCTTTAATCGCAAAACTCTTATTTCCGCCTTTATTTGTAAGTTCAAATGAATGATGAGTGGAAGATTCTCCCCAGTCAAATAAATCAAACATAGGATATTTTTCTTTTACTTTTAACATATGTTCTACTTTATCAGGCTTAATCCAAAGATTTAAAAGGCTAATTGGATTTTTAATGTATTTATAAAAATCTTTGCCATTATAAATAATTGAATCATCAAAGCGGTGGAACATCCAAAAAGGAACAAGTGTTTCGTCATTTGTATATAAATCGTGATTATCAATACCTAAAGACATATATATATCATCAGAGATTTCTTCCAAAAATGATTGTAATAAGAAAGTATCCATTGCATTATAAATAGGTTCAAAACTTTCATCTAAAGGATTTATTATTCTTGTTCCATTATCGCTTGCAAGAATACAGTCACCATTAAATCCTAAATAGTAACGATATGCACCAGGAACTGGCCTACCAGTATTTAAAACAATAATATGTCCTTTTGAATGAAGCTCGTGAAAATAATCAATAATTTCTTGTGGCATAATTTTAATTTCAGGTAAAATTGTTAAATCGATATCAACAGATATAAGTTTTCGCATAATAACCTCCAATTTTTAAAACTTTATTGATATTACATTTTTATTTTTTTTAATTAGTCCTTCTTTTTCTAGTTGACTTAGAGCTCTGGATACAGAAGGCCTAGGTAAAGATAAAATGTTAGACAACTTTTCAACAGAATCAATTTTAAGATCTTTAGAATTATGATTCTTTGATTCAGAACTTAGGTAATAAATAATCCGGTCTTTAATGTTTTTATGACAAAGAAGCTTTGTTTCATTTTTGATTATTAGTGTTTTATTTGCAATAACATTTAAAATAAATTTTAAAAATGAGGGATTAACAGACACTAATTTATAAAAATTATTAATTGATAAAAACAAAGTTTTAGTTTTTTTCTTTGTGATAACATTTCCTAAATACATTGGGTTATTTGAAAAACATAAAATATCACCAAAAAATTCATTTTCTTTTATAACAGTAATTATTTCTTCTTTTTCATTATAAGTAGAAGTAACAATATGAACTTCGCCACTAATTAAAAAATTGATTCCATTACAATAATCACCTTCATTATAAATAATACTTGCAGCGGGATAGTCTTTTATAGTAAAATACGTATTAATTTCATCGATATTTAAAATATCATAAATATTAGTCATTATTCCTCCATTTGTAACAAATGTTACAGATTTATATTATATCATAATGTATAATTAAATACAAATAATTAAACTTAAGAAAGAGGTAAAAAATGAAAAAAACATTTTATTTTATATTAATTACATTAACAATATTTTTAAGTGCGTGTGTGAAAGATAAAACTGGCGAAATAAAAATTATTGCGCCAAGTGGAACACCTTCACTTGCACTTAGTAATTATTTCGCAGACGCAAGCGAAAATGTTAAATGGGAAATCGTCGATGGAAGTGATCCATTAATTGCCGCATTCACATCAAGTTCACATGATATAGTTGTTGCGCCTGTAAATTTAGGATCAAAATTCTATAACAATAATCAAGCATATTTATTATATAAAACATTCGTATGGGGAAATACATATATCGCATCAACAAAAGAAATAAGCACAATTCAAGATTTAGAAGGGCAAAATATCACTGCTTTTGGTGAATCATCAACTCCTGGAATTGTTTTAAAAGCATTATTAAAATATTATAATATAAATGCGAATGTAACATATGTAAATGATGTCGCAACTTCAAATCAAGCATTACTTACAAATAAAGCTGATACAATTTTAACAGCTGAACCATCGCTTTCAAATGTAAAAACAAAAAAATCACTACATATTATCGATTTGCAAACTGAATGGATGAAAATGACAGGAAGTTATTCATATCCTCAAGCCGCAATTTTTGTTAAAGCATCAAAGAAAAACAATCCGAATGTCAATGCAACATTAGAACAAATAATAAAATCAGTTAAAGATACAATAAAAGATCCAGCAACTTCAGCACAAAATGCGACTAAACTTAATGAAACATTTAATAAACTTGGTGAAACAATTTTAACAAGTGCCATTCCTAATTGTCACTATGATGTAGATACAAAAGATAAAGATGCAGTTGAATTTTATTTCAATAAATTAAATGAACTTGGCCTCGGAAAAATGTATGGAGGAACGCTTCCTGATGAAGCTTTCTACCTTAACTAAAAAACTATCGTTATATTTAACTGGTTTTATTATCATCATTATTGCATGGGAGATATATGCAACAACAAAAAACTTCGAACTAGTTTTTCCAAGAACAAAAGTAATCTTAAATTCATTATTAAATTTACTAGAACAAACAAAAACTTACTCATTAATAATAACAAGTATTATAAGGATAATCATTAGCTTAATTATTGCTTTGGTGATATCTTTAATAATAACATTTTGTTATTCAATGCTTAATGATTCAATTAATTTATTTAGACCATTATTAACTATTTTTAAATCAACACCACTTGTAATTATTTCACTTTTTATTTATATGGCATTTTCAAACGATTTTGGGCCAATTTTTGTAAATATTTTAGTAAGTATCCCAATTATTACAGAAGGTTTAATAAATGGAATCAATTCAATTGATAAAGATATATCAGATCAATTCAAACTTGAACAAGCAAATAAATTAAAAAAATTTATGTATTTAGAATTGCCAATGAATAAAAATACATTAATAATGGTAATCTTACAAACACTAGGTTTAAGCTTTAAAGTCATCATTATGGCTGAATATTTATGCCAAACAAATAATAGCATCGGGAAAACATTAGAATCAATTAAAGCAGCCTTAGATTTTAGCTCATTAATTGCCTGGGGTATAATAATTGTTATTATTGTAACATTATTAGAATTATTAATAAATAAAATAAATAAATCTTTAGACAACTAAAAGAAATTATGCTATAATTTAGCCATAAAGGCGGTGATATAATGAAAATATCAAAATCACTATTTAAAAATTTAACAAGATGTAATTCTTTTTATCCAATATATAATGTATATATAAATAAAAAGATAACAAATAATATTACCGAAACAAACTTTTCAAAAACTGATCTTATAGATTATTTAAAACAAATTAAATTAGATTTTGAAACAGATGATAAAGCATTAGAAATAATCAGCGAAATGTTTGATGAAAAAGTTAATTTATTAAAAAAGGAAACTATTCAATTGAATACTTTCTTAGATGTATTTAATGAAATTGAATTATTAGCTTGCCTGCAATTAAAAAAATCATATGATGGAATATATATATCAGATAAAGATACTTTTAAACAAAAGAAATTTACAAAAATAATAAATGATAATGAATATTATTGTTATATTGATATCTATAACGAAACAAGCGAGAAAATTAGAATTTTTGAAGTAAAATCAACAACGGATTTAAAATTCAAAAAAATGGGCGTAACAATTAATAAAGCATATCACCCTATTTTTAATTTTGATAAAGAAAATGCGATATTAACATTAAATCAAATCTTACCAAAAATGAATAAAAAATATGATGAACTATTTGATCCATATTCAGATACCGGCAAATATATATATGATATCGCAATTCAAAAATATTTTACAACCGGGTTAACAACAAAACCAATTGAATATTATTTAGTTGTATTAAATAGTGATTATATATTTGATGGAACATATATTAATAATAAGCCAGTTTACAAAAAAGATAAAGATGGCAATGAACTTTTTACAATAATTGACGTAAATAAAATCGTTGAAGAATACGTACCTAAAATTGATCAAATAAGGAAAAATCTAGAAAAAAACATAAAAGAAAACAAAATAGACAAAATATTATTAGGAAAATATTGTGATTTAAATAAAACAACAGAATGCCCATTTAAACCTTTATGTTACAAAAAAGCATTAGTTGACTATTCAATTTTAGAAACTCCTCAAAAAGCATATGCATTTAATGACTACAAAGGAATTAAAAGACCAATGATATACGACTTTTTAAACGATAATATATATATGTATATAGACGCATACCCATATACATCAAAGAAAAATTATCAAATAATCTACAACGCAATAACAAACAATAAAATTCATATTGATAAAGAAAGAATAAAAGTTGGACTACAACAAATAAAATACCCAATATATCATTTAGACTTTGAATCGATGAATAACCCTTTACCACGTTTTAAAGGCGAAAAAGCGTACTTTCAATCAGTTTTTCAATATTCGCTTCATATTGAAAAAGAAAAAGGAATTTGTGATTTAATCAAAGATCATACTGAGTTTCTAGCCAAAGATCACAAAGATCAAAGAGAAGAACTAATCAAACAATTAATTAAAGATATTGATTTATCAAATGATGGTACAGTTCTTGTATATAACGAAAGTTTTGAAAAAACAAGACTAAAAGAATTAGCCACAATATTTCCAAAATACAAAAAAGAACTCTTAAATATTCATGACCATATAATCGATTTATTACAAATCATAAAAGGTGTAAATTCCTTTTATGAAAAAATAATGATATTATCAGATGAACAAGAAGAAACATATGCATTTTATAATAAAAATTTACATGGTTCATTTTCTATAAAAAAAGTATTGCCAGTCTTTACTAATTTATCATATAAAGATTTAGAAGTAAAAAACGGCACAGAAGCTGTATATGTATATAGTAATTACCAAAAATATTCAAAAGAAGAATTTCAAGAAGCGTATAATAATCTATTAATATATTGTCGACAAGATACATGGTCAATGGTTGAAATCTTAAGAGGATTAAATAAAATGATAGGAGAAAACTAATATGAGAATTTTAAAATGTCAAAAATGTGACAATATGGTTTTAGAACTAATCAAAAAACCATGCAATCTAATGTGCTGTAACGATGAATTAGTTGAAGTTGTGCCAAAAACAATTGATACTGGTAAAGAAAAACATTTACCAGCTGTAAAAGTTGATGGGAAAAAAGTTGAAATTAAAGTTGGAGAAATTCCACATCCAATGCAAGATGTTCACTTCATAAACTTAATAATCTTAGAAACATCAAAAACAGTTCATGTTACAAAATTAACCCCAAATGATGAACCAGTTACATCATTTATGATGACTGAAGATGAAAAACCATTAAATGCATATGAATATTGTAATATTCATGGTTTATGGAAGACAGAAATAAAATAATTGAAAATTTACCAAAATTATTGACAAATACTTTTATAATTAGTATAATGAAAGTGTGGGACTAAACTCATACTTTTAAAAGAAGATATTTTTTAAAGAATTTTCTAAAACTAATTTCTTATAAAAGTATAAAAGAAAATAATGAGATTAATGAAAGCTCTTCAAGAAAACGAAGTTCTTTAAGAAAACGAAGTTCTTCTTTTAAAAGGAGAGCTTTTTTTGCATAGAAGAAATAAAGAAGGTGTAGAGTGTGAAAAAGAAATTAATCATTATTATTAGTGTTTCTATCGTTTTATTTATTGTTTTAGCAATTATATTTATCCCAGATAAAAATATAATTATAAAGACAGATAGAATAACTTTTGAAACAGAATAAGAATTTGTCGACGCAAGCAAATATATTTTTATTGCGAAAGTAACAAAAAAAGAAAAAACAAAAAGATATATTTTTAACATTGATGCGGATCCAATTACTTATTACAACATTAAGCAAATTGATTTTTTAAAAGGAACAAAAATAACAGATAAAAGCAAATTAGCATTTATTGGCGGAAATAAATATCCTAAAATAAATTATGTATATAGCGATAACAAAGAAAAACCAAAAATCGGTTATTGTTATTTATTTATAATTTTAGAAAATAGTGGTGAAAATAACTTCTTACTTGAAACAGATTATCAAAAAATAATTCTGAAAAACTATTTAGAAGATAAACCATTAAAAGATCAATCAAAAGAAAATCAAGAAATAATAAATAAATATAAAAATTTAATACATAGTTAAAAATACGAATAAATTCAAAAATAAAGAAACTTATAAGGGGAAGTTTTTTTATTTTGAAAAAATATCAACTTAGTTACTAAAAAAATAAAAATGTGTTAAAATATAAAAAGAAACGAAGGTGATAAAGATGGAAAAGAAAACATATATATGCATCGATTTAAAATCCTTTTATGCGTCAGTGGAATGTGTTGATAGGGGATTAGAGCCTCTTACAACAAATTTAGTTGTTGCGGACGAAACAAGAACACAAAAAACAATATGTTTAGCAGTTACCCCTTCATTAAAATCATTTGGAGTTTCTAGTAGACCAAGATTATTTGAAGTTGTGCAAAAAGTCAAAGAGATAAATAATGAAAGAAAAAGAAAAATTAATAACAAACCTTTTATAGGTGAATCATATAATTTATTAGAATTAAATGACAATCCTTTTTTAAAATTATCATATATTGTTGCAATGCCAAAAATGGCTCATTACATGGAAATAAGTTCAAAAATATATAGTATATATTTAAAATATATAAGTCCAGATGATATTCATGTTTATTCAATAGATGAAGTGTTTATTGATGTAACTGCATACTTAAAAACATATAAAATGGATGCCCATACTTTAGCATTAACTTTAATTAAAGAAGTTCTAAAAGAAACAAAAATCACCGCAACAGCAGGAATTGGTACAAATATGTATCTTGCAAAAGTCGCAATGGATATCGTCGCAAAAAAACTTCCTGCAGATAATGATGGGGTAAGAATTGCAGAACTTGACGAAATGTCATATCGAAAAATGTTATGGAATCATAAGCCATTAAAAGATTTTTGGCGAATTGGTCCAGGTTATGTAAAGAGGCTAGAAAGTTTGGGCTTATATACAATGGGGGATATCGCAAAATGTTCAGTTGGCCCAGCAGATGAATTTTATAATGAAGATCTATTATATAAAGAATTTGGCATAAATGCGGAACTATTAATTGATCATGCGTGGGGAATAGAACCTGTAACAATTCAAGACGTAAAAAAATATAAACCAAAAAATACAAGTATATCGACAGGACAAGTATTAAGCTGTGCTTATACATACGATAAAGCAAAATTGATTGTTAAAGAAATTACTGAACTTTTATCATTAGATTTAGTCAAAAAAGATTTACTTACAAATCAATTATCGTTATCAATTGGTTATGACTATGAATCGTTAACAAACCAAAATATCAAATATATTGGGCCAGTCGAAACAGATTATTATGGAAGAACAATTCCTAAAGGAGTACATAGTAGTATTAATCTTGAAGATTATTCATCATCAACAGAAGAATTAATTAAATCAATTATATTACTATATAAGAACATCGTAAATAAAAATCTTCTAATTAGGCGAATCACTATTTCCGCAAATTCATTAATTAATAAAACACAATATAATAAAAATGTTAAATATCAACAATTATCACTATTTGATAATCTAGATGAAATTAAACAAAACGAAAATAAAAAAATACAAAGAAGTGAAAAAGAACAAAGATTACAAAAAGCAATCATCAATATAAAAGGTAAATATGGTAAGAATGCCATCATCAAAGGAATGAACTTAGAAGATGGTGGGACAACGATTGAAAGAAATAATCAAATTGGAGGACATAAATCATGAAATTTAATGTTCACGATTATAACGACATAGCTAATATCAAAAAACCAAAATCAAATCATATCCAAATGGATAGACTTCAGCGCGCAGCACAATTTGCGCCATACGCAGCGCTAACCGGATATGGTGACACAATTTTAGAAACAGCACGGGTTGTAAATAAGAAAAAAGAACTTTCAGATGACAAAAAAAGTGAATTATCTTTCAAATTAACATATCTTCAAGAACACATCAACGATAATATTGAAATTGAAATAATTTATTTTGTATCTGACCAAAAGAAAAAAGGCGGCGTATATTTAGAAAAAAAAGGGAAATTAAAAAACATTGATAATATTGAAAGAAAAATAGAATTTATCGATAAAGAACTTATTAATATTAATGACATTTATGAAATAAAAGGTGAATGCTTCACGAAACTTGAATATAATCTCTAGAAAACAAACTAGAGATTTTTAATTTTTTTATGCACTTATGTTGAAAATACATATATATAAGAGTATAATTTGTATGAAAAGTATAACATTTCATACAAGGAGAAAAATATGGAAAAAAAGAAATTTGTTGGAATTTGTAAAGTTGGTGAAAAAGGTCAAATCGTAATACCCGCCGAAGCAAGAAAAATGTTCAATATCAATCCCGGAGATTCGGTTATTATTTTATGTGACAAAGACCAAGGAATGGCCCTAGTAAAATCAGAAGTAATTGAAGACATGACAGATAGTTTAATTGGAAGTATTAAAAAATGATTGCAATTAAAACAATTGATTTAACAAAAAAATATAAAGAAAAAATAGTTGTCGATAATTTGAATCTAAATATTGAAGAAAATACACTTTTTGCATTACTTGGAGTAAATGGGGCTGGAAAGTCAACAACAATCAAAATGTTATCGACTTTAATCAAACCAACTGATGGAGATATTTTTATATTAGGATTAAATGTAAAAGATAATAAAACAAAAATAAGAGAAATTATAAATGCATCTCCTCAAGAAACCGCAATAGCTCCGAATTTAACTGTGAGAGAAAATCTTTATTTTATGGCTGGAGTATATAATATTAAAAATCAAGAAGAAGTAATAAATAATCTTATCAAAGATTTTAAATTAGAGGAAGTGTTAAATAGTTTTACAAAAACATTATCAGGTGGTTATAAAAGAAGATTGTCTATTGCACTTGCATTAATAAATAGTCCTAAAATATTATTTTTAGATGAGCCAACTTTAGGACTTGATGTAATATCAAGAAGAGAACTTTGGAAAATAATTGAAAAATTAAAAAAGACTATGACAATTATTTTAACTACTCATTATATGGAAGAAGCTGAATCTTTAGCTGATTCTATCGGAATAATTAATAAGGGAAGATTAATTGATGTGGATACAAAAGAAAATATTTTGAAAAGAACAGTAACACAAAATATTGAAGAAGCATTCCTAAAAATTGTAGGTGATGAATAATGAGAATATTAAACTTTTCTAAACGTGCGATATTAGAAATAATTAGAGATCCATTAACACTAATATTTGCAATAATCTTACCATTATTTTTGTTATTTTTATTTCAACAGATAAATATCCCGAGTGACAATTATAAGGTTGAAAACTTTACACCAGGAATTGTAATTTTTAGCTTTAGTTTTTTAACACTCTTTACCGCAACGTTAGTATCAAAAGACTATCAAGGACAATTTCTAATTAGATTATCAATAAGTCCAATGAAAGAATATGAATATATTTTTGGCTATTTAATAGCGATTTTACCAATTGCTTTAATTCAAAATATTTTATTTTATTTGCTAGGAATAGCTTTAGGATTAAGCATTAGTATATATATTTTATTTGCAATTATAGTATCATTATTTCTTTCAATTATTTTCATTATGTTAGGAATATTAATTGGCATAAGCGTCTCAGATAAAGCAGCACCTGGAATATCTTCAATTATTATTCAAATAGTTGTATTTACAAGCGGAATGTATTTTCCAAGTGACATGCTAGGAAAAAGTTTTCAAGCAATATGCAAAGCGCTTCCGTTTGAAAGTGGTTTAAATATCTTAAAATCTTGTTTAAATGGAGTAAATATTAATCTAATATCATCAATTATTATTTATGGTATTTATACAATCATTATTGGAATTTTAACAATCATAAGATTTAAAAAGAAAATAAATAATGCTTAAATGTAAAAAATGTTGGAAATTTTAAACCAACATTTTTTTTGAATAATTAAAAATTAAGCGTTTTCATTTAGATATTAAATTGTTTTATTTGAAATAAAAATCAATTACATATATAATATACAAAACATATTTTATAAAATTGTAAAATATCTAAAATATAATTTGGAGGAAAATTTTATGAAAAATATAAAATCAATTATTAAAAGTCTTTCAATAATTACTTTAATGATTGTTACAATTCTTTTAACAAGTTGTGATAATAATCCAATTTTAAAAGAAATAAAAATTGATGGTGAGCCGGTAACAACATTTTATATTGGCGAAGAATTTACAGTAGGAGATATTACTGTTTCGGCTGTTTATTCAAATAATAAGATAGAAGTGATAACTGATTATAATATCGATTCAAGTAAAGTTGATAATACAAAAGAAGGGTCTTATCAAATAACAATTACTTATGAAAATATTTTTACGACATATACAATTAATTATGTAAATGATCCAATTACAGAACTTGAATTAAAAAACCCAAAAACAAAATTTGAAATTGGTGAAGAATTTACAGTTGGCGATTTAGAAGTAATCGGAAAAAGAGCAATCCGTGGTGATATAACAATCACGAATTACGATGTAGACTCAAGTAAAGTACAAAAAGACACCAAAGGGAATTACGAAATAACAATCAAATATGAAAATTTAATCAAAACTTATGAAGTTGAATATAAAACAGAAGTAGATGGGTTTGAATTAGTTTTAAATGATTTAAAAGATAGTTATACTGTAAATGCAATTGAAGGTTATGATTATGCTAACTATGTAACTATTCCTTCAGAATATAATAATTTACCAATAACAGTAATTGGCGATATGAAACAATTAAAAGCTACATACGTTAAAATTCCAGCATCAGTAACATTAGTAAAAGAAGAAGCATTTATGGGAAATAAATATATTGCATTAGTTGATTTTACAGGTTGTAGTTGTGCAATTGAATCAGCAGCATTTTATGGAACAGATTTATATGCGGTTGAACTAGGAAATGTAACAGAAATTGGTGAAGAAGCTTTTGCGGATAGTTCACTTATGACTTTAAGCATCCCAGCAACTGTTACAGAAATTGGTGATGGCGCATTCAATGCAACAACACTGCATGAAGTAAGTTTCTTAGGAGATACATTACCAACTTTAGGAAACAATGTATTTGGTGAAAAATTTACAGAAGATGATTATTTATATATATATGCAAAAGAAGCTGTATGGGCAAAATTATTTGAAAATGTAACAACAGATGATGAAAAAGCAGAAACCGTAATCAATCATTTTGGCGTAACATACGGGGCTTATCTGACATTAACAGCAGAACAAATTGAATATACAGGCATGTATACAGGAGACGCAATTATCTATCAAATTGCTGGTGATGTTGCGGTTGTAATAATTGACGATTACGCAACAGCAGTATACACATATTCGTATAAAGGAATTTCATTCACAGATGAAGAATATAGTAGCGATAAACAAGTAATCGCACTAGATAGTAAAGACAAAAAAGCAATTAAAGTAACGGCTAATTCAAAAGGTGAATATATTTATAACACAGTGCTATATGAATACGTTGGCACAAGTGTTGTATATATGGTAAGTGAAGAAGTAACAGAAGTAATTGGTGGTGTAGGAATGAATGCAGGTAACGTGGATACTAATACACGATTCATTATTTTTGGCGATAATGTAACAACAGTTGGCGCATACGCATTTGCTTTTGGTCAATTATTTGGGGTAACATTTAGCGAAAATATCACATCAATTGGTGAAATGGCATTCTTTGGACAATCATATTTACAAGAAATTGTTTTCAAAGGTAAAGTACCACCAACAATTGGTCAAGCTGCATTTTGTTATATTGGTCAAATAGGTTTAGTACCAACACCAATAATGGGAGCTTTTGCAGCTTATGGATTAGAATGCAAAGTGTATATTCCATCACCAGCAAGTTGGTTTGACGAAGGATATAAAAGTGCATATATAACAGCATTTAATGAAAGTTTAATAGATTTAGATGAATCTTTAGTAAAAGATGAAAATGGCAACGTAATTTTATATTCATCAGATGAATTTTCAACATTATCAAGTTATAGCGATTTATACAAATTTGAAAATACTTTTACATTTGAATATGGAACAATATATATGACAGCTGTTAACAATGGCTATATATATGTTGATTTAAATGAAAAAGATTATGATGGCAAAGGATCATATCAAGGATTAGCATATGCAAAAATAACAGATATTCCAGGATATTCAGGATCGACATCACCTAAGAAAATTGAAATACTTTTCAAAACAGAAAACGATGAAGCAATGCGCAGTTTTTCAGTTTATGGTAAATTCGATTTAACTGAGAAAACATATACATTTAGAGGAATAGAAGCAGGAACATATGGCTCATATCCAACTGAGATATTAGAATTAGATGGTTATGGGAAAATTACTTATTATCATTCTGAAAAAGGACAATACTCTGGAACATACACAGTTGATGGTAATATTATAACAGTAAATAACATCAATATTATTTCAACATTAACTTATGATAGTGAAAACAATGTAATTAAAAATGAAACTGCAACACTTAATACTCTAGGAGAAGAAGCAGGCGTTTATTTTGATGTTGCGAATGCGGCAAAAATTGAATTAGATGGAACTCCATATGAATTAAATAACAATAGATATAGCGGAAAACTAAAATTAACATATAAAGGTACTGTATATGAATCAGGTTATGTATTAGATGGCACAAAACTAACATTCACATTAAACGATGTTAAAAAAGAATTTACATATTCGAAACAAAATGACGCAATCGTTAGTGGTTATTTTGATTCAAATTGGTCAATTAATCTTAATTTTAAAGTTGTATCTTCAACTGGAGTTTCAACTTATACAAACGGAACTGATACATTAGTCTTGGATGGATATTATAATGCAACATTAAACGATAAAACATATTTATATATGCAAGCAACAGGAACTGACGTTGTTATACTATATAACGATGAAGAAACAATCTTCATTACATTAGCAAACGATACATACACATTAAATAGAGGAACTGAACTAGGAATGTATTACGTTGGTAGCGATATAAACTATCGTATGTATTTAGCTGGAAACGGTGTTTTAGTCTATAAAGATGGCGGCGCAAAAGTTGGCGAATATACATATAATGAAGAAACTGGTGAAATTATAATTACAAAATGGAATGGTGAAAATAATACATCCGCAGCAGGTGTATTAAAAGATGGCTTTGGATATATGGTGTACGATTATTTGGGAGATACATATATATATATTTCAAAAGAGCCTTTTGAAAAAGCATCTGCATATTTATACACATATACTTTAAAAGATGATGAAACTATATCAAATAGTTCAGAATATATTACAATATATGTTTCAAATAATAAAATGTTAGTTACAAAATATGGAGCATTACCACAAATAGTATCAATAGAAAATATGGTTGAAGGAGAACAATTTAAAGTAACATTAACAAATATTACAACTAACCCAATTGAAGTAGGAATCACTCTTTCACATAAAGATAATTCATTAGTATTAAATATAACAGGTCCTTATGAAACTACAACATTTATGGTTAACGAAACTGAATATATCTTAGAATGGATTGATGAAAATCACGAATATGTATCATTTTATAAAAATGAATCATATCCATCATTTGTAGTGTCAAAAGTAAATTGGAACGAAACAAAAACAGGATTTAGTTTCGGTAAAGGATTAGAAATGAGTTCTGGCGAATTTAGTGCAGTACAAATTAATAACTATGGAACTGAAAATGTTGAAGCAATAATTCAAGTTTCAAGCCCAATTTATTATGATTCATCGTCAAAAGCTGAATATTCATATTATAGAATTAATGTATATAGTGATACAGAACTTTGGGTATCAAATAGTAATATTGCAGGCGGAACACCTGAAGTATGCACATATACAACAGAAGTAAAAGATGGTGTAACTTACTATACATTCTATAGCACTGCAACACAAAAAACTGTAACATTTATTATAAAAGAAGGCATATGGTCATCATCATTTAGTGTTGTAGAAGAAAAATAAATCATAAAAATTAAAAAACGTTAAACTAAATCTAGTTTAGCGTTTTTGTTTGTGTAAATAAATAAAATACTTGCTTTTACTAAAGTAATGTGCTACAATATATGTACATAATAATTATGTGCGGAGGAAAATATGAAAAAATTAATAACTTTAGTATTAACACTAGCATTATTTTTAGGAATAAATGCTTTTTTGGTCGTTAATGCGGATAGCGTTAACGTTCAATTTAACAAAACAGGTTTAGGATACACATTAAATGCAGTAAAAAATGCATATATTGATGTTTCAGAAATTAAAACAGGATCGCCTATTTTTAATGAAGATTGGTTAGAAAATAAAATT
>CAYVQA010000012.1:0-23388 GCA_964453965.1 uncultured Staphylococcaceae bacterium | reverse complement strand
GAACGATAAAAAGTCATATTAAGACAATATGACTTTTATTTGATTAAATCGTTTATTACTTTTCCAGCTATTAGTAAACCCGCAACTGACGGAACAAATGCTATTGAACCAGGAATATGTTTTTTTGTTTGTTCATCTTTCATTATTGTTTTAATTGGTTCTTCTTTTGAATAACAAACGGTTAAATAATTAATATTTCTTTTTCTAAGTTCATATCTAATTACTCTTGCAAGTGGACAAACTGAAGTTTTACTAATATCTGTTATTTCGAGTTTGCTTGGATCTAATTTATTTCCTGTTCCCATTGAAGAAATAATGTTGATTTTTTCTTTTTTGCATTGTTCGATTAAAGCAAGTTTACTACTTACAGTATCGATTGCGTCGATAACGTAATCATATTTTTTAATATCTAGTTGCTTTATATTTTCTTCAGTTAAAAATAAATTAAATTTTTTTACAGATATATCTGGATTTATATCTTTTATTCTTTCTTCCATCGCATCAACTTTTAATTTTCCAAGTGTTTTAGTACTCGCAATAATTTGTCTGTTGATATTTGTTTCTGAAACAACATCGTTATCTATTAAGGTTATTTTGCCAATTCCCGTTCTTACTAAAGCTTCAACTACATAGCCACCAACGCCGCCAATTCCAACAACTAAAATATTAGTGTTATTAAGTTTTTTTAGTGCTTCTTCACCAATTACCATTTCTGTTCTTTTAAACAAATTATTATTCATTATTTGCCTCTTAAGAAGAAATTAATTTTTGGTTGTTATTCTTTGAAAATAACCTGCAACCGCAATCATTGCGGCGTTATCTGTGCAATATTTAAAAGATGGAACTGTAAGTTTAAAATTCTTTTCTAATGCAAGTTCTGCCATTTTATTTCTTAACCCTTTGTTAGCCGCAACGCCACCCGCAATTACAACTTGTTTGATATTATATTCTTTTACAGCTTTTAATGTTTTATTTGTTAAAATATCGATTACCGCATTTTGAAAACTTGCGGCTAAATCATTCATTCTAAGTTCATTACCATTTTGATTACATTTATGATTAATATTAATAACCGCTGATTTAATTCCTGAAAAACTAAAATCATATCCTTCTTTATTAATCATCGCAAGGGGCAGTTGATATGACGGTTCACCAAGTGCTGCCATTTTGTCGATAATTGGCCCACCAGGATATCCAACATTAACCACTCTTGCAATTTTATCATAAGCTTCACCAACTGCGTCATCTAACGTTTCACCAATTTTTTGGAATTTGAAGTGGTCTTCCATTACGACAAGTTCAGTATGTCCACCTGAAACAACTAATGCTAAAAGTGGGAAAGTAAAATCTGATTCTAAATAGTTTGCATATATATGTCCATGGATATGATTAACATATTCAATCGGAATATTATATGTAAAACTTATTGTTTTCGCCGCAACAACTCCAACCATTAATGATCCAATTAAACCTGGATGTGATGTAACCGCAATCAAATCAATATCATTATAAGTTAAATTAGTTTCTTTTAATGCTTCTTCTAAAACATATGTAATCTTTTTTACATGCATTCGGCTCGCAACTTCAGGTACGACACCACCATACATTGTATGAATTGCAATTTGAGTATATATCACGTTTGTTAATACTTCTTTTCCATCTTTAACAATCGCAATGGATGTTTCATCACAACTTGATTCAATTCCAAGAACAATCATTTTAAATCTCCTTTTGCATTAAGTAAGCATCTGTACCATCACTATAATAATTTTTTCTAATTGAAACAATTTTAAAATTATTTTTCTTATAGAAGTTTACCCCTTTTTGATTATCAATTCTTACTTCTAAAGTTATATGGTCAGCACCTTCTGATTTTGCTACTAAAATTACTTGATTAATTAGTTTTTGTCCATATCCCATATGTTGATATTCTTCATGAATTACAAAATTTAAAAGTTCTGCTTCTTCATATAATATATAACTGCCAATATAGCCAATTATTTTTCCCTCTAGTTCCATAACTAAAAAATACATATGTGGTAAATTAATTGATTGGCTAAGTAATTCTTCACCAATTGATTCATGAAGAAATTGTTCTTCTAAATTTATAACTTCCTTGATATCTTCTAGTTTTAATTTTCTAATTATTTCCATTAATTAAACTCACTTCTAAAGTAATTAGGAGTGTAGTCTAAATTACTTTCTTCTTGATATAGTTTATATTTTAAAAGTAGTGATGGATTTTTTTCTTTATCATCTGGACAAATCATTACTGCATTTGGAAATTGTTCGAAAATAGTATTTTCAGAAAATGTTTCATCTAAAATTATTTTAATATTTTTATCTTCAACATTGATTACTTTTAAATAACTATGATTCTTTTTAGCGTCAATGTGAACTAAATATGTACCATCATTTTCTAAATAAGACGTTAATAGATAGTCTAACGAAGAAAAACTATACAATGGAACATTTTTTATAAATGAAAAGACTTTTCCAAATGTTCCGCTAATTCTTTGACCGGTATATGATCCTGGACCTCTACCAATATATACTTCATCAATATCATTTGGTGTATAGTTTTTTTCTTTTAAAAATTCTTCTAAACACGTTACTAACATTTCAGAATGATCATTTTTTCCAAGTCTAACAAATGAATAATGCTCATCTTTATCGATAATATCAATATATAAATATTTGCTTGATGAATCAATAAATAATTTCATAATTACTTTCCTCTAATTCTTTTTTTACAATTGATAAATATTTTTCAAGTCCTTTTGTAACTTTAATTGTCACAATTCTTTTCGTTAAATCGGTTATTTGTAAATTTATTTCTAAATGTTCATCAGGTATTAAATCTTTAATTATGTCACACCATTCAACAACCGTTAAACCATCTAAATAAAAATATTCTTCTAATTCAAAATCACCACTGCTGTCTGTCAAACGATAAACATCTAAATGATATAGTTTTTCAATCCCACCAATTTTATTAGTCGCGTTGTGGACTTTCATAATGGTAAAAGTTGGACTATTAATTGTTGTGTCAACTCCAAGAGCCTTGCCAATTCCTTTTGTCATTGTTGTTTTACCTGCGCCTAGATCACCATTTAAAGCTATAAACATTCCTTTTTGAGCATTCTTTGCTAAAATGTAACCTAAATTAATAGTTTTTATTTCATTATCTATTTTTATTTTTAATGTGTTTTCCATTATTTTTCTCCTAAATAACTTATTATTCCTAATGTTATCATTGTTACTAAATTATCTTGATATGTTTTATTAGTTAAATTATCTAAATCATATGGATTCGATAAAAAACCTATTTCAATTAAACAGCCTGTTTTTAAAGTATTATCAATTAAATATTTACCACTTATTGGTTTTGCTTGTCGTTTATTTGTCTGATCAATTTCTTTTAAAAAAGATTGAATTTTTTTTGATAGTTTTTCATTTTCTAAGTTTTCTTTATAAA
Source organism: uncultured Staphylococcaceae bacterium (assembly GCA_964453965.1). Lineage (GTDB taxonomy): Bacteria > Bacillota_I > Bacilli_A > ML615J-28 > CAG-313 > CAYVQA01. The sequence continues at coordinate 19,910 of CAYVQA010000012.1, read as the reverse complement.
ATACTTGAGCACCATGAACTAAGTTACTTGTATATATATTTGCATGAATACTGATATATAATAAAGTTGATTTATTAGATAATAGTTCAACTCTTTTTAATATATCTTCTCTTTTGGTTTTTCCTAAAGAACGATCTGTATATCTTGTAAGTAATATTTGATATCCAAATTTTTCTAATTTATCCTTTAATTTAATCGCAATCTCAAGTGTCAAATTTTTTTCAATAATCTTGTTATCGTAAGATGTTGCGCCGCCATCAAAACCACCATGACCTGGATCAATATATATATATTTAATTGTTTCATTAAGTTTATAAGTGATTCCTGCTCCAAGTAATAAAATAAACAAAACTAATAAAATTGCTAGCAATAAATAACGTTGACATTTTTTTGATTTCACTAAATCACCTTATAAAATTATATGATGATTTAATAAAAAATATCTTTTTTTAATTATTCTGTTTTTCCTTAATCCAAATTGGTAAGTTCTTTCCTAAGGGGGTAAAACCTATTTTATATTGTGGAACTTTGCATTTTACGCCTCTGGTCTTATGAATTTGTTTAAAGCTTAATTTCATTCGTTTATTTTTTTCGTCAATTTCAATAATTCTTAATCTTACAATTTGTCCTACTTGAACATAATCTTCAATATTTCTTACAAAATTATCTGAAAATTCTGATATATGAATTAGTCCATCATAATCGTCAACGCTGACAAATGCGCCATATCCTAATATATTGGTTATTTTACCATTGACAATATCGCCAATGTTCATTATTCAACTTGCTCAACACCAATTACACCGGGAACTTCTTCTAAAAGAATTGCTTCAATGCCATCTCTTAAAGTAGAATCCACTGATGTGCAACCAATGCATGCGCCTGCTAATTTTACGTAAACAATACCTTCTTTAAAACCAATATATTCAACATCTCCGCCATCGGCTTGTAAATATGGGCGGACTTTATCAATTATTTCTTTTATTTGTTTTTCTGTATTATTCATTATCTTTAACCTCTTTTTATTATAAAATTATACCACTATTTTTAACTTTTCGCAAGTAAATAGTACAGAAGGTTTTTTATAATATTTATCTTATTTTTATTATTTATTTTTATGATTAGTATTTTTAATTTTTCTATTCTTATGTATTCGCTTGAATTAACAATTGAAAGTACCTTTTCTTATTTAAAATTGCTTATATGTATCAAATTTCACTATTCTCTGCTTTTATTATTAGATTTTTTTATCATATGCCAATAATAATTATTGACTCAATAAAAAAGCTAAAGTACATTATAATACTTTAGCGATAAACATCTTTATTTAAACTCGTCTTCCCAAATATAGTTAGGATTATTCTTAATTTTTTCAATATATTGTTTTTTATATTCATTCAAAGATAATTCATTTGCACAACCTGAATAGTTGGGATCTGCTGTTTGAAGGTTATCATCTTCCCAACCACAGTATTTACAAATATCAAAACTTCCATCATCCTCAAATTCATATTTTCCACAAATAGGGCACATATGTGGAACTGGCTCTGGTAAATTTTCTTCTCCATAATCATAGTCAGGATTTTCTTTTATTTTCTCCTCGTACCATTTTTTATATTCATTTAACGTCTTATCATTAAAACCAATATAAGTATCTGGTTTTTCTAATTGTTCTAATTCATAAATTCATCCACAATGAGTGCAATATACTTCACCTAATAAATATTCGTTTAATTCATTTTCGTAATCCAATTCATCGGGTTCTGAAAAATAAAATTCTCCACAAATAGGGCATTCAATTGCATAAAACTTTTTTTTGTTCTCCATTATTTAGCTCCTTTCAATTTTTTCTGATTTAAATAATATTGATATCCATCAGTAGGTTTAAAATATGTTATTACATAACCATTTTTAATATCCTTTTATATAATATTTTTGCCAATACATATTATACAAAGGAAGTTCCATAGAACAAAAAAATTATATCATAAATTTGATAAATCTACAAGGCAAAACAAGTAAAAGATTGACAGCAAATAGTACAGAATGACCAATTTTTATATTATTTATTATTCGTAAATTATTTTTTTAATTTAGATATTTAGGAAAAGAAGTGGAAATTTTTTCCCACTTCTTTTATTTATGCATTTTTTACTTGTTTTACTGATTCTCTTTCAATCATTTTACATTCAACTGTAATATTTCTTATTTCCGCATTTTTTGATCTAATTCTTCTTTCAATTAAGTCAAGGGCAAGTTCAGCCATATATTTTCTTTTTACGCGCGCAGTTGTAATTTTAGGATTTGATAATATACTATATATGACATCATCGAAACCAACAACACTAATATCATCAGGAACTTTAATATTCTTCGCTTTTAATTTTTCAATTAATAAATAAGCTACATGGTCATTGTTACATACAAAAGCTGTTGGTAATTTTTTTGGTAAAACAATGTCTTTTACTTCACCAAGATCAGTTCGGTCGTCAATTAAGTATTCTTCGCTTAATTTGATATTATTTTCCATTAATGCTTTATAATATCCTAAATATCGGTCGTTAATTGAAACTGTTGAATTGAGTTTTCCAACAAAGCCAATTTCTTTGTGACCATGGTCAATTAAATATGATGTTAAGTTGTAACTTGCATTAAAGTTATTGCTTGTTATCGTATCTAAATTTATATTTCGATAAATAAAGTCAACACATATTGTTGGAATATTTAAGAAAGCAATTTGTTCAACAAAATTTTTTGGTAATTGTCCTAAGATGATAATTCCATCGATTCCTTCAAAATTATGATGGTTAATGATTTCTTGTTCGTCGGTTGATTTTACAACAATTAATGTTAAAACCATATTTCTAATTGTTGAACCTTCGTTTAATCTTTTGAAAAGGCCGCTATAAAATTCTTCATCACTATCTAAAAAAGTTGGTGGTACTAAAACCATGATATGTGTTTTGGTTTTTTTTGTGTAAACGTACCCTATTTCTTTTGCGACATCAATTACTTTCTTTTTCATTTCTTCAGATATATCAACATTATCTTGAAAACATTTCGAAACAGTCATTTTCGAAACGCCAACAATGTCCGCAATATCCTGCATTGATATTTTCTTATTTCCTTTATTCATATCATCACCTAATATTATTTTACCAAATATTTCATTTTTTTACATTTATTATGCTTTTTCATATTTAGTAAACGGATCAATTATTGTTGCTTTTCCTACATGTGAATCAGAAAGTCCTGTATAAATAGTTGCAGTATTATCTTTATTTCTAATAATTCCTGATGTGAATGTTACATCAGCTAAATCTGGTCTTTTGGGTTCTACTTTTGGAAAACAATCATTGGAAATTATAATTTCTGATTTTGAAAAACGTCTTGTTTTTGGATCAATTACAAAAGCCATTCCATAGTAATGTAACATTTGTTCATTTTTCTGATTGTATGTACGATATGATTTATGTCCTATAACACCGATTAAACCATTCTTTAAAATTATTGCTTGGTTTGCGCCACCCCATTCATCATCTTTAAATTGACCTTCTAAATATGGCGCATTTTTTATAGTTTGGGGATTTACATCTTTTAAAGAATCAACAATCGTAAAACCAATTCTTGCAATTGCTTTATATTTTTCCCAAATTTCTGCCCCTTGTGGTCTTGAAAAAATTGCAATTTTCTTATTTGGTAATTGAACTATTCGAACATCTTTCATATGTTCTGGCCCGGAAGTTAGATATATAAATTCTTTTGGTGATTTTACTTTATAAAAATCTGTTTTCCAAGTTGTTTCTATATCTTTACCATTACCCCATGTTACATTAACGCCACCTAATATCACTTCATTATCAATAATTGTTACAAAAGGGTCTTGTAAAGTTAAATCAGTTGTTTCGACAAGTTGATAATAGTTGTTGTTTTGTTCAAATAATTTTATTTTTGAAAATTCTTCTGTTCTTTTTTCAACTCTTCCAGCAATATATGTTTTGCCATTAAGTTCAAATGGAATTGATGGATTATATACGTCATAACCATCTACACCTTTAAATGTTAATATTGTACTATTTATGACTGTTTTTTTGTTGAATTTTTCATATTGTGATTTTGTCGATTCAGGAGTTATTTTTTGATATAACATTTTATTTTGTTCCTTTCCTTTTTAGAATGAAGAATGTTACACTAGATAATGTCAGAACACCTATGATGATGCATAATGTGATTGTTAATTGTTGATTACAATTATTTGTTTTTTCTACAGGTATATTTTCTGTTATTGTAAATGTTTGAACTATTGTTTCACTATTATAATAATTATCACCAATTGCAGTTACTTCGACTGTGTAAGTTCCGGCAACTTCTAAAATTGATACATCGTAAGAAGTATTTGTTGTAGTTGTATTAATTAGCGGTCCATATTCATTTTTTACAACTATTGCATATTTTTGAGCATTATCTATTTTATTCCAAGAAATGATTTTATTTTCGACTTTTATGATTGGTGCATCTAGTTCACCATAAATTGGTGTTCCGGTACCTTCTGTTAATTCAATGACTTGTGATGATTGATAATTGATTATTGGCGTTGTTACTTCGCCTGAATCACCTGCTGTTGCGCCAAAAAGAATTTTTACTGTATGCATTCCGGTTATTTTTTCTGTTGGTCCATCTTTTCTTGTATTTAACACATTATTGATATCTAAGTAAACATCTTCTGTATTAAAGGTATTATCTGTTAAATAATAGGTTGTTCCATCAATTTGAATTTGTAAATAATATCCGCCAACTGATCCTGATGCAAATTTGATAATTAAAACTGGACTTTTATCAAAGTTTAAACTAAATCCTAAACTTGCGATGTTTCCCCAGTTTCCATTATTTGGAATTTCAAGTTTTGCAAAACCTTTTTCATCATATGTTGCGATTGCTGCGTTGTTTACACTTGTCATTGTAACAAAAGATTTAGCGGTGTATCTTGCTTGAATATTTGTATAAAAACTATATGTTGTTTCTTCTGAATCTAAATATACAACACCATCACCAATTGCTTTTACTTTTAAGGTATAATTAAAAGCTACTAGTTTTGTTTGAGCTAAATCAATTTGATTAATTGTTGATGTTCCATTTAATATTTCTTCATTTTTGTCTTTATCAATTATTGTATATTGATACTCTGTTACATTTTCGACTTGATCAAATTTAATTGTTAATCCATCAATTTTATAATTTGTTACTTTATCTAGCTGAACGCTCTTGATATCGCCTTGTTTAAAAGCCATCGTCGCATTGTTAGAATTAAAGTATCCTTCTGCTTTTGAAATGATATAGACACGATATATTCCTGTTTCTAAATTATATGCGTTTAAATCTAGTTCTGTAGTGTCAATTGATGTTGTAAATATTTCTTTTTGTGTATTTGTTTCAACAATAATATCATATGATGTTGCAGATTTGACATTATCCCATGTTAATTTGTTGTCTTCTGTTATTTTAATATTTTTTGTTTCACTTAATCTATATCTAAATTCGATATAATCAATTGCAAGTTTAAATTTTTCGCCTTCGCCACCAAATTCAAAAATCATTTGATAATCTTTATTGTTATCTAATTTTAAAATATTATATACATCTATTAGATATTCACCGGCTTGCGATGTTTTGAATAATTCATATTCTTCGTTATCGATTGTAACTTTGATATAGAAAGTTGTATTTTCATTTAGTTCTTTTAAATTTATTTTAATAAATGGATTATAATTTTTCTTTACATCCATAATTGGGGTAAAGATACCTTTTGAGTTTTGAGAGTTTTCTTCAATATAAACATCGCCATTGATTAGATTTATGTATGAAGAATTCATTGAATCTTTATTCCATGAAGTAATTTCTGTTTCATATTTGTTTCCAAATGTTGGATTTATCGTTTCATAATAAGTTGTCAAGTTATCAACTGCTATGGTATTTTGTCCACCTTTTACTTCAATATTTAAATAAATTGACACTTCACCTTGAATTTGATAATTTAGGGTTTCGTTTAAATTAATTTTTATTGGATTTCTGCCATATTTATTAGACCAATTAGTAATAACATAATTTTTGTTATTTTGGAATAAAGTAATTGAAATTCGGTAACTTCCTGTTGCTTGTCTTACTGTAATATCTAAAACCGGATTATAATCCATATTAACAATAAATTTACCACTTACACCAGCAATAATTGTTTCTTTTGATTTCTCCGCATTGTTTTTGATAATAGCACGATTTGAACCATCTAATTCTAAAGTTCCCAGTCCAGCAACACCTGTTTGTTTTTCAAAATCTAACCATTTATCGTTTTTGATTGTTTCACCCCAAGATGTTAATTGATAATAGGTTGTAACTTTTGTAAATTCTGATGTTGAGTTTGTGGCTGTTCCTAAAATAATTTGAATATTTTTTATTCCTGATACATCTAAATCTGGGTAATTCTTTCTTAATATTGGCATTATTTCAACTTGTGTTTTTGTTGTATGACTAATATTATCTTTTAAAATATATAAATTTGTATTTCCTTCAAATTTTATACCAATGAAATATCCTTCTGTTTGAACTGGGTAAACATCAATTACTGGATTTTGACCTAAGTCTGTTTCGATATATGGGCTGGCAATTGCAGATTCTTGGTCTTTTGCGTAAAGTTTTACATTTCCTTCTTTTGTGTATTCAAAGATTGGATTTTTTAAGCCTCCATTTTCATCATTTGTTGACCACAAGCTCATCCATGAACCATTGAATTCACATCCATAAGTATATGTGGACGGTTCAACAAGATTTGGAGTTGAATACATATGATAAATTGTTAAATCTTTGAAAGTAACTGTAGAATTTGGGCCACCTGTTGGAATTATTTTAACAGCTGCAAGTTTTACACCATTTGGATTAAATGAACGATTTTCTTTTTGTATTTCACTTAAAATATCAATTGATAATTTTCCTAATTGATCAGTATCTCTTAGAATATACTCTCCAGTTACTTCATCCATTCCTTCAACATATATTTTAATAGCATATAATGATGAAACATCTGTGATTTCTAATTCTATAATTGGTGAACGAGTAAAATCCATATAGAATAGTTCGCTCGTCGCAAAGCCATAATTAGCATTTGTGGCGACAGTGATTTTGATTTCATCATTTATTTTTGATACTTTTGAAGTATGATCGCTCTTTGGATATAATTCTTGCCATTTTGTTGTTTCATTATTCCAAATATCTACCATTTCATCTAATGATTCATATTCAATAGCTGGTGTTTTTACAACATTTAAGATTTTTAAATTTAATGTAGATTTTTCTATGTAGCCACCTTCTAAAGTCAATGTCGCAATTAATGTTCCACTACCATTTCTTAGTTTTGTTGTATCTATTTCATAATTATTTGTTGGTACTACTAATCCTTCATATAATGCTGTTCCGGCATATGTTAATGTAATTGATTCAACGTTTGTGTTTTCTGGTACATCAATTTCAATATTTGCATAAATATTTCCACTTACTGTATCGTTATTTTTTAGTTGAATATTGTTTTCTGATTTTGCAGTTAAAGTGATTGAACCTTTATCTTGCGCAATAAATGTTCCATTTACTGTGTATTGCATACCTTCTTTTTTTACTTCATCATCTTTTTTTAGTTCTGCTAAAACCAATGTTTCGCCTGCTTCAATTGTAAATGATACCGTATTACCACTGACTTTTGTTAAATTTAGATATTTATGTGTTAATGTATTATATAGTTCATTTGTTTCATTATTTAATGTAATGTTAACAACCTTTTTTGTATTGTAAGGATTATAATACATCCAAAAATTAATATCGCCTGAAGAATTAAATGTATCTAATGCATTAAGGTCAGTTTGTAAAATCATCTTGACATTTGTTTCTTTGATTGTTGCGCCAAACAAACCAACGTGACTTGAACCATATAATCCATAGTCTGTTTCGCCTCCCCAATTGTATGTAAAGGCATCACCACTTGCATATGGGGTTATATTTTTATTTACTTTTGTAGTTCTATTTCCATTTTCATAAACTACTGATTTTTGATACTTTCTTAATCCTTCATAGGCAATGAAACTTGCTTCATCGGAGTCTTGAGTAATCCATTTTCCTGATTGATTTACACCATTGTAAACTAAATTTCCATTATAATTATTTATTTGTCCTTCGACTTTATAATTCTCAGGATAATAACTTTGGGCACTTTGTGAAACGCAAAGAATCCATTTTGATATATCGCTTGCAAATCTTGTATCATATTTTACCATTGGCGCAAATCCCATCATTGCATCAAATGTATTCATCGCAAAAGCATAGCCTTCACCATCGGTAAGTGAGCCCATTAATCCACTAGTATAATAATTTCCCCAGTTATCTGTTATCATTCCCCATCCACTTCTTACCGCACTTGAACCATCCAAAGTCCAATTTAACATTTTAGATACGTTATAGTTTGTTCCAAGTTCAGCATTCATTCTTGCGGCTAAATATGGTGCAAGAAATGTTAATACTTCATAAAATGGCGAATAGTTTATTCTTTCTAAGAAATTCATGCACCACACTGCGCCAGTTTTGAATTCTTCTATTTCATCATTCGTTGCATGTGTATTATTATTTTCTAATTTATTCATTGCATATGCGGTATATAGAATATATGCAATTCCTGCAGCCGCATCTGGTTCTGACCATTTACCATTATCATACGCTTCCATTGTTTGTAAATTAAAAGCTGTGTGATTGAAATCAGCTGAAGCACCACCTAAACCTTTTACAACTTTTAGCCATTGTCTAGCTTGTTCTGAGATAATATCTGCTAAATATGTTTCGCTAGGGTACTGCGCCGCAATAATTGAAAATAACACTCCTGGTAAAATTTCATACCAGAATGTATTTCCCATTCTTGAACCACTTCCATTATTTAAAACAACATTTTCCCCATTATTTGCTTGGTAATATTCAACTACTCCTTTTACATAATTTCGTTTTATACCATTTACTTCGTAATTTGTCATATCTAGACCAACTAAACTTGCGGACATAACTGCGCCGATAACATTTATTCCTTCGCCAAATCTTGTATCATCACCCATTCCAATATATGATGGTATCGACCATACTTTATTGCCTGATTCATTAAAGTAAGCATCAACATTGCTTGCACTTGAATATCTGGCAATTTTTTTTGATGTTCCATTTTCATCATAAATATTATTTTCATCTAAAACATAATTAATATAATCGATTGTTGTTTGTTGCCAATCTTTATAATTATAGTTTGACTCAGTTGGTAAAATTAATTTATCCATATAGCTACTAGAAATTTGTACTGCTTCAATTTTATTTACTTGTACCATTATTGTTAATAAAACAATAATTAGTACTAACATACTAAAAATATGTATTTTTTTCTTCATTATTAATTCTCCAGTTATTTTATGTCAAAGGGGGATATTTTAATCCCCCTATTTAATTATTCTGTTACAGGAGTAACATATATAATTCTAATATTACTTATAGCATTTACTGATCCATCAATAAAGCCAAATCCAAATTTATAATTTTCTACAGTTTCATTTGATACAGGATTTCCATCAACATTAACATTTGCACGCATTACAATGATTGATTGTGTATCAGATGGATTTCTTGTGTCATTTAACATAACGATTGTATCTGATCCTTCGTAAGTTGCTCTTGCTAAATAACCTGCTTCTATCGATTCTGTTGTTACAACAATGAATGGATTTAATGACATATCAAGTGATGTACCAACTTCTGGAAATAACCATCCCCAACCTTTTTTATCTGGATTGTATTTTGCAAAACCAGTTTCTTGATCTAATTCAACCTTAATATCACCATCGCCATCACCTTTAACAAAATTTGCCATATTAGCCGCTGTGTAACTAACTGCTTCAGTAATTTTAAATTTAAATGTTGCAGCTTGTGAATCTAAAATTAAATTGTTTTCTTTATTTGTAGCTATAACACTTATTGTATAAGTTCCTGATTGAAGTGTTGCGACACTAAATACTGATTTGATTGTTGAAATGTTTGCAATTTCTGTTCCTGTTTCATTTGTAATTTTAACGTTATATGCAGTTGCATTTTCTACGCTATCCCATTTAATTTCTGAATTATTGCTTACACTTAAATTTAAAGGTGCACTAAGTGTTGTTTGTTCAGTTAATGCTTCTTTATATTCTGTAATTGTTAGGATTCTAATAGTGCTTACAACAATTTCACCATTTCCTCTTACACCAATACCAAATTTGTATCCTTCAACTACACCACTGCCTTGACTATTACCATCGACATTCTTTGATGCTCTAAATACTAATGTTTTTTGCGTATCAAAAGCTCCTGCTGTATCGTTAGCCATTACGATATCTCCAGTGCCATCGTAAGTTGCTCTTGCAAGATAGCCACCTTCATTAGATTTTTCTATATTAACAATTATTAATGGATTTTTGTCTAAATCAATTGTAACACCATTTTTATCCCAAACCCAGCCCCATCCAACAGCACCATTTGGATTTAAAGTAATTGTGTTATCATCATTGTATTGAATAGCTGGATTATCACCACCGCCACATACAAATGATTGCATTTCATTACCTGTATAATTAACTACTTCTTTGACTGTGAAAGAATAAGATGATTCATCAGATTCAGTAAATAGTACATTTGTTTTATTTATTGCTTTAACTGTTATTGTGTAATCACCATTTTGTAAATTATAAGCAACATATGAAGTATTATCAATTTCAGTATCTTCAATTGAATTATTTGTATTTTTATCAACAATTGTTACAACATAGTGAGTTGCATTTTCAACACCCGACCAAGTTAATGTACCTACTTCAGAAATACTTAAATTTTCTGGTGTTGCTAATTTTGTTTCAACAGTTGATTGTTCTTTATATTCTGTTAAATAAACTACTTTCATTTGATGATAATGTGCTTTTGCGTCGTTTGCAGTTGTTGTTGTTGAGTTATCAACACCTAGTCTAATGGCAATTGTTTGAATTCCTGTTGCATTTAATGTAACACCACTTTCTGTTTTAACTCCTGTTAAACTAATTGCAATATTTCCTTCTTTCATTGTATCATCTAATACTTTATATAAAGTTCCATCATATGTCATTTGAATATGGAATCCACCAAAAATTGAACCCATTTCTAAGAATAATACTGGATTATTATTGAAGTTAACTGTAAATTGTGGACTTGCGACTCTTCCCCAACCATCTGCTGTTGGTGTTACAAGTGCATATTTTACACCTTCAACTTCAACTAATTCAACACTTGCATGTTCACCACCCCAGTTATTTGCGGCTTGTGTACCATTAAATGTTGACATTGTTTCTGCGTCAAAAGCTTTTGCTGTTTTTAATGTAAAATCATAAGTTACAACAGCACTTTCTGTTTCATCATGGCGATTAGATACTGCTTTAATTTTAAATGTATAATCACCATCTTCAACATCAAGTCCCGCTAACATAAATGAATTATTAACTACGCTTATACCTTCTGTTGATACTTCTTCAGTTGTTCCACGTTTTACAATTGTGATTTCATAATCTCTTGCATTGTTTGAACTCCAAACAATGTTTCCGCCATTAATGCCTATGATTTCTGGTGTGCTTAATTTTCCAAGTGATGCAATAGTAAATTCTAATGTTGCTTGGTCTGAATCTGCATAGTAAATTGCGTCAATTTCAGCGTAAGCAATAACTTTTAGAACATAGTCACCTTTACCAAGATCACTTACATCCATAGTTGTTTCGATTGTATCTGATAGCTCTTTCTTTACTTCTTCAGTGTTTTTATCCATTACGATTATTTGATAACAATCTGAATTGTCCACTGAATCAAAACTAATAATATCATTTTCATATTTTAAGTTTGTAGGAGTTACAAGTTTAGTTGGTAGTATTGTAAAACTGTAAGTTGCAACTTCAGAATCTAAATTAGTTCCATCTTCTTTACTTGCAAGTGCTTGAATCGTTAAAGTGATGTCTTTTGTTTCCAAATTGTTTACACTAATTGTTAAATCAGTTACCGTTTGTTCTTCAATAACGATATCTTCTGAATTTGTTTTTACTGCTTTTATTTTATAACTAGCAGCATTTTCTACTTTATCCCATTTTATAGTTTGTGTTTGACTATCGTATGTGATATTGGTTGGTGTCTTTAATGCTGTTTTTACTGGTGTTTTATCTACTACTGTAAAATCTAATTTTGCGGTATTTGATTCTTTATAAGTATCTTTTACTTCGATTGCTTTTACATAAATAGTATAGTTACCTACTGCTAATTCAGTAACAGAGATGCTTGTTTTTGTAATTGTTTGATTAATAACTTCTTTATCATTTTGTTTTACAATTACATTATAACCATTTGTTGCATTTTTAACTTCATTCCACATAATTTGTTCATTTTCATATTTTAATCCACTTGGCGTTGCAAGTGAACTTATTGTATTGTTTGGTTTTTCACATGAAACTAGAACAATACATAATGCTGCAATTAATAAAGCAAAGAATTTTGTAAATAATTTTTTCATTTTTTCCTCCTATTTTTTAATTCTTGTTTATTCTTTTTCTCATATTATAGCCTTTAATTTCTGTTGAAATTAACCATACAGCCGCAAGACCAAAAACAATTATTAATGTGATAATTGGTTTAATTAGATAGTTTTTTTGTGTTACACTTTTATCGTAGTTTTCAACTCTATATAAAGTTGCTCTAACGGGGACAATACAGTTTACAACATTGCCACTTCCTGCAAGTCCATCAGCGTTGCTACCAAAAGACCATATATTTCCTAAATTATCTTTGATAAATGTTCTTGTTCCAATTGAGGAAATTATTTCTTCAATTTCAACTTGAATTTTTTTCGTTTTATCAACTGGTATTAATCCTTTATATGTATCATCGCCATTATCGATTTTTTCTTTAATGTTAATTGGTTGATAAAATTCAATTTTTACTGGAACTATAACATTACTTCCTTCAATTAATGGATTTTCTTGTAATGAACTATCAAGTACATCAAAGCCAACTTGACCATTACCACCTGATCCAAATGCATATATATCACCATTTTCACTTAAAATGAAATTAGTGATTCCTCCACAACATATATCTTTGATTTTTATGTCATTAAGCGTTTGATTGATTGTATAAAACTTTGTAATTTCTAAAGGAATTTGACTAGATGTTTCTTGATAATCCGCAATTCCAAATTGTCTAAATGTATTATTACCCCAAATAAAGACTTTGTTATCATTTGTTAGAGCCATTGCAGTTGTACTTTTTGATGAGATTTTTTTTACATTTTCTAATAATGTTTTTGTTGGCACATTATAATATGCATTAAAATCGTTATCGTTGTTACAAATTAACCCTTTATCATTTTCACCAAAGGCATAAACATTTCCATTTTCACTTAAGGCAAAAGAAGTAAATTCTGTTGAAGTTATTTGAATTATAGATTCATTATTAAAATATTTTTGATTAATCTTTGTTGGTATTCCAACTGTTGTCTTTCTTGTTGTTTCTAAATCTAATCCTAATTGTCCTGTTAAATTGCTACCAAAGCTATAAACTTCACCTGATTCACTTAGTAATAGTGAATGTTGTGCCCCACAAGCTATATCAATTATTTTGATTGCTTTATTTAAATCGATTAATGTTGGAATGGATACAATGTTAGTATTTGTATCATTATTAAATGATGTTCCAAGACCAAGTTGGGCATATTGATTATTACCAAAGCCATACAATTCACCTGATAATGTTAATGCAATTGCAAAACCTGACTTGCCGCTTTTAATCATTTTAACATTTTCCATTACTTTTACTGGATTGATTCTTGTTTCATTTTTTGTGCTACCAATTCCAAGCTGCCCTGAAGCGTTGCTTCCTGTTGCATATAAAGTATTATTTTGATCAATGAAATATGAAAAGTTTTGTTGTCCTTCATAATTTATGATTTTGTATTCATCGTTTACAATTTCATCAGCATTTATTTGAATGTTATTTTTTATCGATATTGTGAAAATAATAAGTAAAAATAATATTAATTTTTTCATTATAGATTATCGATATATTCTTGTAATTGATAAATTAATTCGTCTTTAATAACTTTTAATGCTGATTGAAGTGATTGATTTTCATAACGCGATGATAATTCCGCTTTCCATTTATTAATTGGATCGTTTACTTGGCCTAAATAATAGCTTGGTCCTTCGCTATAGTTTTCCGCAATATCACCATTTGAAAAAGCCGTTGATAAATTTTGGGTTCTTGCATAGTCAAATTGGAATTCTGAATAAGGAATTGCAACATAACGATTAATATCATACATATATTCAACATATTCCATAACTTTTGGATCAGATGCATATGTTACTCTAATATAATTAGGATTCCAAGTTAATTCATATGCCGGGAATGTATAAGGATTTTCTAATGAATTTACAACTGTACCTGTTATTTTGTTTCCTTTATCATCTGTTGCTTCGTCCCAATGTACACCTTTTATACCATATTGAAATAAATCATGATTTTCTCTTGATTCAAAAATCCAATTTAAAAATTTTACGCATAATTCTTTTTTTGCAGCTGAAACAGTTTTTGGAATGCATAAGAAATTCCATGCTTTAAAATCTGTTTGCGCATATCCTTCTCTTTTTTCTCTTAAGGCAATATTATTTACATATATTTCTAATTCTGCATCAGGATTAACTGATTTTAGTTGTGATTCAACGGCATTGAAATTATTGATTGTTTGTACCACACATCCACCAATTCCTGATCTAAATTGAGCATCGGCATCTGAAGTATTTAAAACATTTGCACTTATTATTCCATCTATTGCCCAACGTCTTGCGATGGTATATTGATCTTGCCATGCGGAATCTGTTTCATTAAATCCAGCTGGAAAAGCACTTAAACCATTTTCTGAATTTGGGTTTTCATCAGTTACCGTTGCAGCAATAACTTGTCCATTTTTGATATAAGCTTTTCCTGTTACATTTGGTGAAAGTTTAATATCTGTTTTGATTCCATTATTGACATAATCTTTTGCTGACTTTGATGGTAAATCTTTAGTATTAATAATATCCCAAGCACCCCATGTTGCATCTTTATTGCTTAAAATTGGTGTTGCTTCTTTTTTGTTATCTTTAATCCAATATAAATAATATTCTAATTCATCAAAGTTATCAATTCCATCATTTAAATCAAAATTAGTTACTGTTGATGAAGAAATACTTTGTGGTTTTTCCCAGGTAGTATCATTTGCACATTCAATTCGCCAATCTTTTCTAATGTATGCAACTGATATTTCACCAAATGTTTCTGTTAGTGGTACACCATACACACCATTGTTGAAAAGATTACTTTGAAGGTAACTTTCTTGAAAATTATTTACAAGCCCTTTGTATTTTGAGGAACTTTGAAAATATTCTGATAAATTATAATAGTATTCTTTTTTAGCAAAATCATTTAGATATATCCATCCAGCATCAAATACCATATCATAATCATCTTTTTTTGCAGCAATATTTAGATTTAATTTTGTTTTATAGTCATCTTGTGTATCAAAAGAAAACTTTACTGTTAAACCAAGATTTTTTCCATAATTTGTATTAAAGTAATCAACTACTTCATCAAAGCCCTTTGGTGTTGCTCCATCGGCACTCCATAGATAAATACTAATTTCTGTATTTTCTTCTTTTTTATTAGATTTATTTTTTCCACATGCGGTAATTGTAAATGTTAATACAATTATACATAATAAAATTAGATTTTTGACTTTTTTCATGTTTTTCCTCCTTAACCTTTTATTCCTCCAACTCTAAGCCCTGAAACAAAATATTTTTGTAAAAAAGGATATAGTAAAACTATAGGTCCAATTGTAACAACAGCTGTCGCAAGTCTTAAAGTATTTGCAGGAACAGCTATTTGCCCTGCTGTTAAGCCGCTTTGTCCAAGATTTGTTGCGGCTGAAATATTATTAACCATTCTAACAATTAAGTATTGCAAAGTATAGTATTTTGAATCATCCATATATAACATGCTGCTCATCCATTCATTCCAAAATGCTAAAGCAGTATATAATCCTACTGTCGCAAGTGCTGGTAATGATAACGGTAGAATTATTTTCATAACAATTGTAAATTCGCTTGCACCATCCATTAATGCACTTTCACGATATTCTTCAGGTATTTCATTAAAGAAGTTTCTTAATAAAAACATATTCCAGACATTGAATGCTGCTGGTATTATATATACAAGTAAATTATTAGCAAGATGTAAATAGTTTGTTATAAGTAAATAATAAGGAATTAATCCGCCTGAAAATAACATCGTAAAATAGAAAAAGAAATTAATCCCATTACGATATTTTAATTTTTTACCAGCTAATGCATATGCAGCGAGTGATGTAAAAAATAGACTAACAATTGTTCCAACAATAGTTATTCCGGTTGTAAGTGCATATGCTCTTATAATTTCTTTTGACTGAAATAATGTTTTATATGCATCTAATGAAAACTTACTTGGAATAAATTTGTATCCTTCTTTTATCAATGTTGTTTCATCTGCAAAACTACTAATTATTACTTGATAGAATGGATATAAGCATAATAGAGAAAATATTATTGTAAATGCATAGAAGAAAATTATTAATAGTCTGTCTTTAAATGACATCTTTTTCTTTTTTAGTTTAACCATTTTTTCCTCCTAAAAAATTGCAGATTCTGGTGAATATCGCTTTGCTAAAGCATTTGCCACCAAAACTAATACAAATCCCATTATTGATTGGTATAGTCCAATTGCAGCTGTTCTACCATAATTAGTAAATGTTCTTAATGCTCTAAATACATATGTATCAATAACATCAGTTGTTGGATAAAGCAACGCATTATCGCCAATAAATGGATAAATCATTCCAAAGTCACCTTTAAAAATGTTACCAATACTAAGAATTGTCATAAGGACAATCATCGGCGAGATTAATGGTAATTTGATTTTCATAATAATTTGCAAATGACTAGCACCATCCATTTGTGCAGCCTCAATTGTTTCTCTGTCAATGCTTAATAATGATGCCATATAAACTATCGCTCCCCAACCTCCCCCTTTCCAAATTCGAATTAGCACAAAAGATAATGGCCAAACATCTGGAGTTGCGTAAAAAGAAATTGAATCTCCTCCTAAGGAAGTTATTACATTATTTATCACACCATTTGTTGAAAAAAATGCAACTGCAAATAAAGCGACAGTCGCCCATGAAACAAAGTACGGTAAAGTCATTAATGTTTGAGATACTTTTTTGAAGATACCATCACTTATTTCACTCATTGCCACCGCAATAAAAACTGAAACAATTGTTCCTGTAATAATGAATAAAACATTTAAATAAATTGTATTTATTGTCACTTGAAGCCACGATGAACTTGAAAAGAAAAATTTAAAGTTCTCCACCGCAACATATTTACTTCCGAAAAATCCTTTAATTGGATCATAATCTTCGAATGCAATAACAACGCCAATCATTGGCAAATATGCAAAAATAATAATAAAGATTATTGCAGGAAGAAGTAATAAATATAAACCACGATTTTTAATTAATTCTTTCTTTTTTATTTTATTCCACCATTTTTTAAATTTTAATGAAAAACTACTCATTAGTATCCTCCATTGCATTTAAAATTTCTTTGATACTAACTTCTACTAAAGCCGTTGTTTCATCTGCAGCCCCATAATAAATTGCCAAATTATCACCTTTTTTTATTTGACCACATGAAAATACAACATTATTTACAAAGCCTTCTTTTTCATATGGCATGTTAGGAACAAGAATTGGTTTTTTTGTTCTTTTTAGAACTTTTCCCGGATTTTCTTTATCAAGTAACATCGCGCCTAATGAATATACATCTTCTTTTGTTGCACCATGATAAATTAATAACCATCCTTCATCTATTTCAATTGGAGGCGCACCAGCACCAATTCTTTCACTATCCCAACTCTTTGTTCTGACACTCGCTAAATGTTTATGATTACCCCAAAACTTTAAATCTGGACTAGAAGCAATCCACATTTCAGGCTTGCTGAATTCTGATTTTGAAGGTCGATGAATTGCAAAATATAAATCATTTATTTTTCTTGGAAATAATACTACATCCTTATTATCGGGACAAAAAATTATTCCTTCTTTTGTTATATTTATAAAATCTTTAGTTTTTGCAAGCATTGTACAAATACCTTTTGTTGATATAGCAGAATATGTAATATAATAAGTATCATCAATTTTTGTAATCCTTGGGTCTTCAATTCCAAATTCTTCATACTCATTATCAGGTAAAATTGATCTTGAAGTTGAATTGAATTTTATTCCATCTTCACTTTCTAATATTAAAATTCGCGACATTGACGTTAAGAATCTTTTTGATTTTCCAACTACTAGCCTTGAATCGGAAAAATCATAATTTTCATCATCTAAATTAAATTCAACTTTATCAATTTTTTGATTTTTTACAATTGGTATAAAGACCTTTTTATCTTTTTCTCTAAACCTTTCCGCGACGCGTAGCAACATATAATATTTTCCATTACATCGTTCTACCGCTGCATTAAATGTACCTAAAATTTTAAAATCTTCTAATAATGGTTTAATATTATTAGGTTTTATAATCGGATTTACATCACAATATTTTAATGTCATGTTACTCTCCTTTCTTTTGTAACTTTATTTTTTAATTTTATAACTTTATTATAACACATAATAAAGTTATTGTCAAGCGTTTTCATATATTTTGAAATTTTTTTGATGTTATTCGCCAATGCATTTTCTAAGAAAAATCTCACAAAAAGTTCCTTGATGCAAAAGAAAAAGGTCTCATTTCTGAGACCTACCATATTATGGAAAATTAACTTTTGTTGAAAAGTTCAATAACTTAAATTATTCATTTATGAATGATAAAAAATCCATTTGTTAAAAACATTTCTTACATTATAAACCTATCATAGAAATAGGACAATAAAATATTTTATCATTTAATGGTGTTATTTTTTCACATGAATCAATAATTAACCCATTTAAGATTTTTTTATTATATTTTTGCAAAAAATTAAAATGTTTTTTTGATGAAACTCTATTAATTCCTTTTTTTATTTCAATAGGATATATACCTTCAAAATTTTCAATAATCAAATCTACTTCTTTTTGTTCTTTATCTCGATAATAATATATTTCTCTTTTATAGTCTTTTGAAGAGTTATAATATGATTTAATTATTTCAGAAATTACGTATGTTTCATAAAATGCGCCTGAAAACGCACTTTTTTCAAGAATTTCAGCAGTTGGAATACGAGCTAAATACGTGCATAATCCAGTGTCTAAGAAATATAATTTAGGTTTCTTAATAATTCTGTCTGATAAGTTAGACATATATGGTTGCAATAATTTAATTATTCCTGATGTTTCAAGGATTGACAACCATTCTTTAACAGTTCGAGAATCAATGCCAATATTTCTTGAGATATCAGCATAATCAATTTGATTTGCTGTTCTTAAAGCGATGTATTCCATAAAGTTTAAAAATGTTGTTTCTTTTGATGCCGATATTACCTTCTTTACATCTTTTTCAATATAAGTAGTTACATATGAATTATAATATCTTTCTCTATCAATCTTGTTTAAAATAAATTCAGGCATTCCCCCATCAAATATATCTTCAAATATTTCTTTTCTACTTCGATGTTTATGACTCTTTTTTTCTTTTTTTAAAAGAACTTCAATATTAGGATCAAAAAATGATTGTTCATTATATCCATACTTCTCCGCAAAA
>CAYVQA010000011.1:18097-24631 GCA_964453965.1 uncultured Staphylococcaceae bacterium | reverse complement strand
GAAAAAAATGAAAAATGAAACAAATAATCATATAATTGAAGTTAATCACCTTACAAAAGACTATGGTCAAAATAGAGGCGTATTTGATGTAAGTATTCATGTTGATGAAGGCGAAGTGTTTGGATTTTTAGGTCCAAATGGAGCAGGAAAATCAACAACAATTAGACATTTAATGGGCTTTTCAAAACCCGATTCTGGTAGCACAAAAATTTTTGAATATGAAACATTTAATAAATATAATTTAATTATGAATCATATAGGGTATATCCCAGGAGAAATTGCCTTACCAGCAGGTCTTACAGGGTGGGAGTTTATTAGGATGATGCAAGATTTACAAAAAATACATAACGAAGAACGTCTAAAAGAAATGTTAAATTTATTTAAACTAGATGATAATGTTTTAAAAGGTGAAACAAAAAGAATGAGTTTGGGGGTAAAAAGAAAACTAGCAATTGTTGTGTCAACAATGCATGATCCTAAAGTTTTAATTTTAGATGAACCAACAAGTGGATTAGATCCAGTAATGCAAGAAACATTTATAAATTTTATTCACACAGAAAAGAAAAGAGGGAAAACAATTTTACTATCAAGTCATATTTTTTCAGAAATTGATTCGACATGTGACAGAATTGCAATTATTAAAGATGGAAAAATTGTTTCAGAATTTATTGCAAATGATTTAAAACATGCATCATTGAAATATTATGAG
This sequence comes from uncultured Staphylococcaceae bacterium, assembly GCA_964453965.1. Classification (GTDB taxonomy): domain Bacteria; phylum Bacillota_I; class Bacilli_A; order ML615J-28; family CAG-313; genus CAYVQA01. Next base: position 23,922 of record CAYVQA010000011.1, on the reverse strand, counting down.
ATAAATTTCAACAATGAATTAGAAAAAGATGAATTCTTAGAAAAAGGTAAAAGAATGAGATCTTTGAAATTAATAAATGAAGAAAACAAAAATATAAATATTGCAATAGAAGATAGTGATTTAAATTACTTAATTGATTTATTATCAAATTTAGAAATTAAATCATTTAGTAATAGACAAGAAACATTAGAAGATTATTTTATGAAATTTTATAAAGAAGACAAAGATTTTGGAGGTGCATTATAATGAGCATTATTGAAATCACCAATTTGACTAAAGATTATGGAGATAATCGTGGAATTTTTAATTTAAATTTATCAATTGAAAAAGGCGAAATGGTAGGCTTTGTTGGAACAAATGGATCAGGAAAAACAACAACAATTCGCAACATTATGGGTTTTTTAAAACCTACTGAGGGAACAGTAAAAGTTAATGGTTTATCATCATGGGAAAATGCAAATAAGATTGTTAAAGATATTGGATACGTACCTGGTGAAATTGCCTTTCCAGATTTAAAAACTGGTACAGAATTTTTAAAATGTCAAGCAGATTTTTTAAATCTTCAAGATATGACTTATGCAAATGAATTAATAAAAAGATTACAACTTGATCCAACCGCAAATCTTAAAAGAATGAGCAAAGGAATGAAACAAAAAACGGCACTTGTTGCTGCATTAATGAATAATTCACCTATCATCATTTTAGATGAACCAACAACAGGGTTAGATCCATTAATGCGACAAACATTCTTAGATATTATTAAAGAAGAACATCAAAAAGGAAAAACAATATTTATGAGTAGTCATAGTTTTTCGGAACTTGAACAAACATGTGATAAAGTTGTATTAATTAATGAAGGACATATTATTGATATATGCGATATGAAAGAAATAAAAAATCGAAAAATAAAAGAATTTAAAATTGAATTCATAACAAGAGATGATTACTTAAAATTTATAAAAGAAGATTATCATATTATTCGCTTTCAAGAAAAATACAATCAAGTTACAATTGAAATTAATGCGGATGAAACAGGAAAATTACTAAAAAAATTAAAAAATTACAATATTAAATTCATTTCTGAATTGCCATACACTTTAGAAATGCATTTCAAAAAAATCTTATTAAATAATTAAAGGAGAAAATTTATGTTTAGCAAAGCTTTATTTAAACAATCATGCAAAGCTAATGGAACAATGTGGGCAATTATAACTTTTGCCGTATGTTTTATGCTCGCATGTGTAATGTTAATATCAGGAAATGGGAACATTGGGGAGGTAAAAAACGCAATTGAAGATACAATTATCATTAAAGAAGTTGATGCTCAAATGCAAAAAAGAGCTTTATCGTATTATCAAAATGCATATGATGGATTAATGAAATTTGATGAACTATTTACAGATAACGCTACAGATACACTATACTATTTAATGTGGTATGAAAAAATGCCAATAGAAGAAAATTATCAAAATGCTAATGAATATAATATAGCAATTAATACTTGGCAAGAAAAAATGCCTATTTTAAAAACTGAAACAGGAATACAATATCAAGAGTCAATAAAAAACTTTATCCAACAAATGCCACAAAGAAGCGATTATTCTTCAGATACTGAATATCAAGATGCAATAAAAAAATATCAAAAAAACTCACCATTAACAAAAGAAAATGCAATTACTATTGCATATACAGATGCTTGCACATCACTACAAACATATATATACAATAACGCAAAAACATTAGGATATAATGAAGAAAGCACTGAAGCAAATGAAATGTTAGGAAGCGTAATGTATGTTCTAAATCCAAATAAAATGTTTAATGATTTCTATATTGAAAATGGCGAAAATGTTCCAGCTGATTATGATTATATGTCAATAATTTTACATATAACAACCGATGATGCAAAAGATTATCTTAAGTCAGATGAAAGATTAGAATATATCGAAAAAAGAACAACAAATGGATCAACAATCTTTTTAGCAGGAAATATGACAAAAGCAGAAAATGTTAAACTTTTAACTGAAGCATTATCATCATATGGAGTAACAAAAGAAAAATATGATTCATTTGGATATACTTATAGTAAAATAAAAGATATGGCTACAACTTCAATTGTAACATATAAGGCAAGAATAAGCTATGAATTAGAAAAACTTGAAAATGCTTATAAAAATGGCGAATTTTTAAATGAAAATGAATATTTAGTTGCAATTACAAATAAAAAAGAAAGTCTTGCAAAAGAAATATCTTCAAGCTTTTTATCAACTCTTCCAGATACTGTATCTGAAGCATTAGAAGAAATTGGTAAAACGGACCTTTATACATTAATTGTCGGTTCAATTTTTTATAAATTAGCAGGCTTACTTCTTCCTATTATATATATGATAATGGCTTCTAATAATCTAATTTCCACACAAGTAGATACAGGTTCAATGGCATATATTCTTTCTACTTCAACAAAACGTATTACAGTTATTGTTACTCAAAGCATTTATTTAATTGGTTCACTTCTTGCGATGTTTTTACTCACAACAATAACTGGATGTATTTGTCTTTCATTAATTACTGAAACGGTTGGATTAACGTATGGAAAACTAATCTTATTAAATGTCGGTGCTTTTTTAGTTTTATTTGCACTTTCAGGTCTTTGTTTCTTTACTTCATGTATTTTTGACAGAAGTAAACATTCAATGGCAATAGGTGGTGGACTTAGTATATTTGCGCTTGTTGCAGCAATGCTTGGATTATTTGGAAGCCCTGTCATACCATCAGTTGTTAGACTAGATGCCTTAAATAGTTTCAATTATGTTACAATAATTTCTTTATTTGATGTTATTTCGATTATCAATGGGACAACCACTTTCCTATTAAAATTCATCATTTTAATAGTTTTAGGAATAATTGGTTATATTATTGGTGGATATCGTTTTACAAAAAAAGACCTTCCACTATAAGAAACACAGATGCAATGCAGCCAAAAAAAGCTACTTGCATCTTTTTTATTTAGGAAATATTCATTAAATAAAACATTTTAACATATAAATAATTATATCAATTATATTGCATGCAAAAGATAAATATGATATAATTGGGTTGCAACCTAGTATATAAATCAATTTACAATATTAGGGAATTACAAGGAGAAATAATGAAAAATAAAAGATTTCGTCAGATTTTAACCCCAATCTTAATTTTAGTTTTAATGGCATTAATTATTACTGGTGTAATATGCTTTAAAAATTGTAGTTTAAAAGACCCTTCTACACCAGAAACAGTAACAGTCACTTTTGATACTGGAGAAGGAAGTACAGTAGAACCATTAAATGTCGAAAAAGGTAAAACATTGTCAAATATTCCAACGTCAAATCTTGCAAGCAGCACATTTGAGGGATGGTACTATGATGATGATTATCAAAAAGAATTTGAAGATACCGACAAAATAAAAAAAGATTTAACATTATATGCTAAATTTAGTCGTAAATATGATGATATGGTTATCAATGAAGATAGTCAATACTACGAAGAAGGTTGTGACGCTTTACAAGAAATAACCATTATAGCCAAAAAAGGATTATCAAAAGAAGAATTCTTAAATAATATTGTTATTGAAGGAATTACAGGTGAACTTCCAGAAATTGAAGTAAAAATTAATAACGATGAATATACCTTAATACCTGGAAAAATAACCGATGAATATACAGGATATGAAGATGGAAAGGTATATGCAATAACAATTCCTAAAACATATAAATTTAAATCTTTAGATAAAAATATCCGTGAATACACTTTTAGAATCGCAAAAGATGAAACAAAAAAAGATGAATATTCATTAAATCCAAATATTAAAAATATTGTTAAAACTGATTTAGTTAACTTTCAAACTTTATCAGATACAGAACAAGGTTATTTAATTTTATTAACAAAAACAGTTTTCGAAAGTCATAATTTTATTTTAAGCGATATCATTTCAATTGATGAAAAATGCGACCAAAACAATAAGCCAATTTTTGACGAACAAACATCAACAGTAATAAAAATAACAGGTATTTCTGAAATGGAACCATATTATTTAATTGAAGGAATTCAAGCAGAAATTGAAGAAATATTTTCATCATTAGATATAAATACAACACAAGTTGTAAAAGCAAGTGATGCAATTGAAGAATTAGATGCCGAAGAAATGGAAAGAGAAATTCTAGAAAGTCAAGGATTAAAAGATGTCACAAAACTTTTAGCTGCGTCATTTGCTGCAAGCCCAACAATCAAAAAAGAATTAAATCGACCTTCATTTACTGAAAATAGTTATGCATTTGAAAATACAATGAAAGGAATTGAGGCAGATTTATTTAAAGGCGTAACCGCAAAAGTTGAATTTGGCACAGGGCATAATCCAAATTTTGAATCTAATATGCAAGATGATTTTATGGTTATCCGCTTTACAATTAATTTTGATGCGACAATCAAAAAGAAAGTAAAAATCAAAGCTGAGCTTGTCGTAACACAATATTTAGGCCTTTCAATGCAAGGCTATACTGATTTTTCACTAAAAAAATCATATTTGCGTTTTGAATATGCTTTCAATTTGTATTCCCAAACAGATTTAGATTTAACCGTTTTAGTTTGTTCAATCGATGAAGAAGATGAAGAATATACTGATATATCTAAAGAAATAAGCGATATGTTAAAAGAAGATTCAGAAGATGAAGATATCAACTTAGTAAAACAATTGCAAAGTTTTTTAGAAGATGAATCAGGTGATATCGAATTATTTAGAGCTTCATTAATAAAAGTATCATATCCAGTTGTTCCAATTATTCACTTACTAGATGTTAATACAAATTTAGATATCGTTGTAAAAGTAAACTTTGCGGTGGGTATAAGCATCGACGCATCAGTTTTAGAAGCAGTTCAAGTAGGAGCTTATGGAAACACAAAAACAGGTGAAATTGGTTCAATCAATAATAAATTACCTGGTGGTGACCAATATAGTTTAGAATTAACAGCTTGTGGATATCTAGGATTTAAAATTGGTTTTGAAGCAAGTCTAACACTTTCATTCTGCGGCGCATCTAAATTTGGTGAAGTTGGCCTTGCAGTATTCGTTGGACCATATGTTGATATGTATGGCTTTGTAAAAATGTCACTTTCAAGAGTTGGAAGATTTGATTCACTGCCAAAAACAGTAACTGAGGAAATAATCGGAGGTTACTACATTGAAATAGGAATAAATGTTGAAGTAGAACTAATTGCGAGGTCAAAATTCTTCAAAGTAAAAGTAGGCTCAACGCTTTTAGATTTAAAAATTCCACTTGTTCATTTTGGTGATAAAGACGTTTTATTAGAAGTTGAAGAAAAAGAAGTAGAAACGGTTTTAATGAATGACGCAAGTGGCCAAGATATATCAAAAATGGACTATAAAAATATTATCAAAGCACAAGGCGAATATATCGATATTACAACTGGTGATACATCGACAAAAGATATAACTTGGGATAAATTCCATTTAACATTTAGTAATACAGCTTTTTCATACGATTCAAGTAGCGGAAGTATAATTTACAACCGAAAGAAGAATAACGGAAAATTTGCAGATGAATGTTACATTACATTTTATTATACCGGTTCATATTTAAAATTTACATCCGATTCATCAAATATTTATCGAAGATGCCCAGCCGGAACAATTAAAGTTATTTGGACTGACACATTAAAAATTCCGGCCACTTCAGCGGGTAAAACCTATGATATAAAAATAGAATTCGTCGTTGACGGAGAAATAGTTGAAGAAAGAACACAAACAGCATTAGCGGGAACAACAATTG
>CAYVQA010000011.1:0-17997 GCA_964453965.1 uncultured Staphylococcaceae bacterium | reverse complement strand
GACGGAGAAATAGTTGAAGAAAGAACACAAACAGCATTAGCGGGAACAACAATTGGTCATGTTTCCACAAATTTAAATTCATCTGCTTACACAAAAGGAACATGGAATAACGATCCATATACGACACTAATCAATAGTGATACAACCTTTAGATATGAAACCTACAGATGTCAAATGTATGTTTCCTTCATATGGTATAATGAAACAACAACAAAATGGATTCTTGAAATTAGACCAGTAAAACTTGGGGAAATCGCAACAGCCCCAACCATAACCGATAGCGATAAAGTTCACTTCAAATATTGGTCCGCAAGAAAAGGAATTAACAATAACTATCAAAATATTTCCTCAGTTGGACTATCAAATATGCCAACAAGCGATGACATTTACAAAAAAGGATATGGGGAAGGAACGCTCGTTTCTAATCTAGATGAATCAACCGCAATTTTCCACTACGAAGACACAAGTTACAATAATGTCCTTGATGCATTTACAAATACAAGATTAGAAAGCGGTTATACTCCATATACGATCTCCATGCATCATTATACTGCTTGTTATGATTACGACGATTGTAAAGTAACATATGTATATCCAACAGAAAACAAAACATATGAAACTAGTGTAAAATATGGAACTAATTTTTCAACATATTCATTATACAATTTCTTACCAGATGACAAATATGTCGTTGGATATTCACTTTATGATGATTTAAGCGAACCAATCTCGCCAAATGAAACAATGGAACTAACAAGTGATATAACAATATATGTAATTTGGGGATATAAAACATTTAACATAACAGTTAACTATTACGATGATCAAAATGATGAATATGTAAAATACAAAGATATTGAAATCACTTCCGAATTTGATTTAGAATCACTTTTAGATGAAGCAGATAAAGCCTTAGTCAAAGAAGAAGGTGTAACATATAAACTTAATAGTTGGAAATATATATCAAATTATCATTATGTTGAGTTCAATGTAAATTCAACAATTACTGAAGATTTAGAACTAAGTCCAATTTATGAACGAACATTTGATATCGAATTTGATCCAAATGGTGGAGTATTCCATCTAACTGGAAGTACAGAAAAAGAAAAAATCACCCTATCATCAGAAGATGAAGAAGGCCCATATTACTTCTTCTTAAATAAATACGTTGTAAAAGAAGACAATTATTACACTTATACTTTAAAAGGTTGGAAAGATACCAAAACTGAAAAAGAATACAAAATGTGGACTACCACATATAACGAAATCGTTAGTCCAACAACATTTGTTCCAATCTGGGAAAAAGAAGAAATAACTTATAAATTAATAGTCAAAACAACATATAGTACACTATTAAATGGTGAAAAGCACGATGAATATATTGGTGGATACGATGGCTATATTGAATTTTACAATAAATACAAAGAATTCATTCCAGAATCATTCATAAACGAAGAAGAGCATTCTTTTTCAACCGCAAGTTATGGAGAAATCAAAAATCAACTTGGAAACGTATATGAAATTTTCTACGTATGGACAACAAAATATGATGATTTAACGATAACATTTAATGTAAATGGTGGAAATGAATTATCAGAAAATACTAAAACAGCTAAATATGGTGATACTCTCGACTTAGCACACTACAGTACAACAAAAAAATCAGATAATTATGGTGATTACATTTTATCAGGTTGGCTTGATGAAAATAATAACCAATATAATCCAAACGATGTGATTACAATCAAAGGAAATTTAACATTAAAAGCAATTTGGACAACAAATTACAAAGATTATACAATCACATATTATGTAAATGAGGAAATTGTATCAACAGATACATATCACTATCAAGATCAAATTACTGAAAAAGAAAGACCACTTGAAACAATGAAACATAAATTTAGCGGTTGGACTTGGTATAGTAATGAAACAAAAATTGATAAACCAGAAAAAATGCCGGCAGAAAACTTAATCGTTAAAGCAAAAGCAGAAGTTGTATATGTAATATATCTTGTTGATGGAAATGAGTTTGCAAAAATCCCATCAGACGCAAATACCCTAATTACCATAAAAGAAAAATATCAAAAAACAGGTTACGATGTAACAAATTGGCAGAATGAAAAAATAACTTTAACAGATAATAAATTTATGATGCCAGAAGAAAATGTAACATTCACCGCCACAACTAAAAAAACAATATATCAAGTTGAATATGTCGATTTAAATGGTAAAACAATTGGGGAAATCGAACAATATGAATATTTATCAGTTGTTACTTTACGCCCAATTTCAAGTGAAGAAACATATGAATGGATTAGTGATGATGTAGAAATTATCGCAAATACTTTTACAATCCCTGCACATAACGTAACAATAAGAATGACAACACCTGAAATTTCTAACCATGTAATATATATAATCAACAATGAAATTAAAGGTTACGAATATGCATCACCTGGTGAAAAAGTAACACTAAAAGATGAAACAACATTTGGTACATATCAAGGTACATTCAGTGGCTGGTATTCACCAGAAACAACAATCACTAATAATAGTTTTATTATGAAAACTAATTCTGTATATATATATGGTTATTATACAAGTGGAGAAATAAAAATCAATTTACATGTTGATGAAACAACTTCACTCACATTATACGCTACAAACGGGACAATAATTTCACCAAAGATAACACAAACAAATGAAGAAATAGAAACTTATTCAAAAACTTCTGATGGTATTACAATATCTAATCTAATTATTGATTTCTATGATTTAAATATCAAAGGCTTTAAAGTAAATGATGAATTCACAGAAACTGTTTTAATTGATGGATTAACTGAAGAAATAGATATTTTTGTAGTATACAGTACAAGCTATAAAACAACATATTATATCGTTGACAATCCTTCAATTTATGAATATGATCCATCACTTTATGAAGATAACTATTATGAAGTAGGTGAAAAAGTTTATTTAAAAGAATTGCCAACAATCATTCTTGAAGGATTTAAAACAATTGATTGGTACGTAACAAGTAGTTTAGGCAGTATCGAAGTTTTAGAAGATACAGAAGGAAAGTATTTCATCATGCCAGAAAGTGATGTTATAATTAATACAACATATCAAGAAATAATTGAAGAAGGTTATAATGCAAATCTATACCTTATCTGGCCAACAACAAACAAATCAATTTATTATACAAGTTATATAATTGAAAAAAGAGCTGAAGCTTATGGATTCTATATATTCTTTGAAGCGCCAAAAATTGATGGATATGAATTCTTATATTGGCAAGATGAAGATGGAAATATTTATGATGAATCTAATGGTGTATCACTTAGCGAAATGAATGGAAATGATCGAGATTTTACAGGAATATATCAAAAAATTAATCGTCAAATGATAACATTTAGAGTCGATGGAGAAGTTTATGAATATCAATTATTTGATAACTATAACGGAACAAAAATCACTATTCCACAAGTGATATTACCAGAAGGAAAATTATTATCAAATTGGTACGGTAATTTTGGCAATGAAATAAATTCAAATATGAGTGAACTTGGCAATAGTGAAATAACATTATATGATATCCCAATTGGCGTAGATTTAATTTTTGACGCGTTTACTTATGCACAAGACTTATCAGTTGATTTAATCATTGAAATTGCGGATTCAGATTCAGAATATCCAATTTGTTTAAATTTAGTTACAATGAATGAAGAAATAAAAATTCCAACAGATACAAAAATAACCTTAAACAATAAATTTATAACTGAGGAATATGAAATATCATTAAAAGTAACTATTTATATCAACGAAGAAAAACAAACAATTGAATTAAACGATAATATTTCTGTAAATGAAAACATTGTAACAATTTCAATTCCAACGCTTGAAGAAATTTTAAATTCATTCCAGATAACATTAACAGAAGATTCAAGCTTATCACTAATCATAGCATACAACATTAAAAACTAGAAAGGAGATTTAAAATGATCTCAAGAGAACACATAAAAGATCCTAAACAAAGAATAATCAGCGCTTGTGTTCAAATGTTCATTGAAAAAGGATATAAAAAAACAACAATGCTTGACATAATTAAAGAAGCTGATGTTTCCGCTGGGACTTTTCAAAACATTTTTAAAACCAAAGATGGCGTTTTAAAAGAACTGGTTGATGTAATGTTTTCAATGCAATTTGCAATCGCAAATGAAATGCCAAGCAATCAAAAAAACAAAATGATGCTTTATGCAATTGAAACATCAATTCAACTTGCATTAGTTGAATTAAACGAAAACCTAAGAGAAATATATGTTGAAGCATATACTCATCCAAATATTTCTGAGTATATAAATGAATTAACAACAAAAGAATTAATTAAAATTTTTAGTGATAGTTTACCAGATGCAGAAGAAAGTGATTTTTATGAAATTGAAATTGGAACATCAGGAATAATGAGAAATTTCATGATTAAACCATGCGATAAATATTTCACCTTAAAAAGAAAACTCAAACGATTCTTATCGATGAGTTTAAGCATTTTCAAAATAAATGATGAAATTCAAAATCAAATCATTGAACAAATATTAAGCATGGATATTATAGGAATTGCCAAAAAAGTTCTTGAAAAACTTTTAGAAATGTTATCAATGAAATATGAAATTACTTTTCATACAGAATTAATTTAAAAGGGAATTAAAAAGAAAATATAAAAAGTGTTAAACATTTAAATTTGTTTAACACTTTTAAATGTGTTTTACTTTTTTTATTTTTTGCAAAAATATTGGCAAAACAAAGAAAAAATGATAAAATATAAACAAAGAAGAGGTAATAACAATGAAAGAAAAATTTAAAGACTTACGAATTGTAGATAACTTTTATCAAACATCTGCATTTTTTCCAATGCCACTAACATTAATAGGAACATTAGATGAAAATGGAAACACATCCTTCGGCGCATATTCCCTAGTTTTCCCATATTATATTGCTGGAAAAGATTATTATGCAATGGTTTTAGAATGTCGAAATTCATCAAATACATGCAAAGGTTTATTACGAAACGGTAAATGTACAATTAATTTTTTACCCTATTCAAAAAAGCTTTTTAAAGAACATGTCAGACTAGGTTTTCCAGGTGATACACCTGAAGAAAAAATGAAAGATTTTATGTTTAATTTAGAAGAAGGCATTTCTAAAACTGAACATAGTGAAGAAAAATTTCCAAAAATAATTTCAGAAGCATATCAAGTATTTGAATGTACTTGGGTAAAAGAATTAGATAACGCAGAAAATGACAAAATTCAAGAAGAATATAATGGGCCATATCATGATTTTAATGGTATCACATCAAAATATGGTGCTCATTTTATTTTAAAAATCGACCATATTTTAATGAAAGAAAGTTACCATAGTGCGATTATTAACGGAGTCACAAAGAAAAACTTTTGTCCTTTACCTACAAACTGGGGATATCGCGATTCAAAGAACTTTTGGTGTAGCGCATATGTTAAACCAGACCCAGAAGGAATACCTTCAAGAGAAGTTGATATTACATCCGTAAAATATGCGGCGGAAAGAGCAGATGATGTTGTAAAATTTTCTGATGATGCCTTAAAAATGTTAGTTAAAGTTCCAAGACCTTTCTTAAAATTAGTTTTAAAAGGGTGCGTTGATTGGGCAAAAGAAAATAATGTGACATATATTACGGAAAAAGAAATGCAAATTATTAATGATAAAAGAAGTAAAGAGAAGAAAAAATAAAAAGATGGGCTACTGTTTGTAGCCCATTAATTTGTATAATTATCAAAATATCCTTGAATTAAAATAATTGGTGTTCCTTTATCACCAGAACCACTAGTAAGGTCACATAAAGATCCAATTAAATCAGTAAGTTGACGCGGAGTTGTTCCTTGGGAAGCCATATTACCAACTAAATTATTATTTTTAGCTTTAATACTTGAAGAAATCGCAGCTTTTAATTCATCACCACTTAAGTCTTTAAAATCATTATCAGCTAAATATTTAAGCTTTAATTCATTTGGTGTACCAACTAAACCACTAGTAAATGCAGGTGATACAACTGGGTCCGCAAGTTCCCAAATTTTACCTTGTGGATCTTTAAAAGCGCCATCGCCATAAACCATTACTTCAACATGTTTACCAGTTCTATTAAATAATTCTTTTTGAATTGATAAAACTAAATCATTACAATCACGTGGAAATAATTTAATTTTATCTTCAGTTGCCTTATTAGAACCAAGTAAGCCATATTTACTATTATATCCACTGCCATTAATAGAACTAGTTAAAATGTCATCAAGTCCTAAAACTAATTTTGCACCAGCGTTTTTGAGAATACGTTTTGTTCTGACTCTGGTATGAATATCACATGTAATAACAGTATTTGTATAATTTAAAATTGTTTTTGCTTGATTTGCAAATATAACTTCAACTGATGCACCACATTCTTTAATTAAATTGCTATAATATTCAATATAATCAACACCAGTAAACTCATGAACACCATAGCCAAACAATTTACGATATTCATCTAAACTTAAAACATCAGAATAAGGATTAACACCTGCTTCATCTAATTGATCTAAAGAAAGAAGAGCATTACCAACTTCATCGCTAGGATAACTAAGCATTAAAACAACTTTTTTAACAGCTTTCGCAATTCCTTTTAAGCAAATCGCAAAACGATTTCTAGAAAGAATTGGAAAAATAACACCAACAGTATCACTATTAATTTTGGCTTTAACATCACATGCAATATCATCAATCGATGCGTAATTACCTTGTGATCTTGCGACAATTGATTCGGTTAAAGCGACTACATCACGGTCTTTTAAACTAAAACCTTCTGATAATCCAGCTTCTAAAACACTATCAACCGCAATTTTAACTAAATCATCACCTTCTCGGATAATTGGACATCTAATTCCACGAGAAACAGTACCGACTTTTCGTTCCATAATAACACCTCATTTATTTAAAAATACGAAAATATTATACTCTAAAAAAATTAAAAATACAATAAATTTGGCTTGAAAAATAACCAAACTAAAAAAAACAAATCATAACTAAATTAGATAACATATAATTTGCGAAAAAATAAAAAATTTGATAAAATATATACAATAATGGAGGCGAAAATATGTTAAATTATTTTTTTCCAAATTTAAAAGAAAACAATTATATCAAAAAAATAAATCAGTTTTTTTATTCTAATTATTATATTATTTTAATAAATATCTTAATGCTAATTGCATATTTTTTTAGTCTAGAAATTTTGATTTACTATTTATATATGATATTAGGATTTTATATAATGTTATTTTGTGATGATATGTTGCCAACTGTACCAATGTTTTGTACAGGATATATGACCATCTCTAAAAAGAATACCCCAATTAAAAATCCTGATTCGTTGTTATATACAAAAACATTTATGATTAACATAATAATTGTTGGTGTTATTACAGTTATTGGATTAATTATTAGATTAATCTTTTCAATTAAACATCAAAAAAATGATAAAAAGCCATCACTTACAATTGGTTTTATTATTATCACCATTTGTATGATGTTTGGCGGCATTTTTACAAAATATTATAGTACAAGAAGTTTCTTCTATGGATTACTTGTAGGTATAACCCTTGCATTTTGCTATTTTTATTTCTTCTTTACTATCAATTTTAAAGATACACGAAAAGACTATTTCGCTTATACATTTATGATTATAGGTCTTGCGGTGGGAATAGAAGTATTACAATCATATTTAGCGTTTGATTGGAGTGGAGAATTTCTTCGCTCAGAAATTACAACTGGATGGGGAATTAGAAATAACATTGGGGGGGTAATTTGTACTTGCATTGGGGCACCACTATATCTTGCGTCAACAAAAAAACATGGTTTTATCTATACAATCATTGCTTTAGTTATATATATTTTCACTGTGTTAACGCAAAGCAGAAATGCCATTTTAATTGGCGGATTCTTGTTAATATTAGGTTTGATATTTGTGTTATTTAATACAAAAGGCAAAGAACGACTATTAAATATTTGTGTATGTGGAACAACTTTTGTTTTAGTAGGAATAGTTTTATTTATACTTAGAGATAAACTAGAAAAAATGTTTCTTGATTTGCTTGATCAAGGATTAGAAAGCAATGGACGCCTTGTCTTATATAAAAATGGCCTTAAGGCATATATATCATCACCAATTGTTGGAACAGGATTTTTTGATTTTGATCATGGTAACAATGTCTTTTTTAGCCAAGATTCATTTTTAGCTCCAAGATATCATAATACAATAATTCAATTTTTAGCAAGTACTGGAACACTTGGAATGATTTCATATATATATCATCGCTATGATACTTTAAGAATGTTCTTTAAAAAATGTAGTATTGAAAAAATATTTATTGCGGTTTGTTTCGCCGCAATCGTTGGTAACAGCTTATTAGATTGTCAATTGTTTAATTTTGGTCCAGGACTTCACTATGGAACACTTCTTGTATTTATGGAATGTATAAACCAAAGCGAAGAAAAAGATTTAGCAATTGCTTAAATTAATAAAATTGTATATAAATTGACTAAAAAACCTTTTTAAAGTATAATATAAATATCCATAAGGGAGTAGTTCACTTATAATAAGTTATTGTATCTACATAATGGATTTTCCAGGTACAATTGTAAAGAACGAGACTTATGCTAGTAAATCCTATTAGCATTAGTCTCTTTTATTTCGTCAAAAAGTTTAGAGGTAATATATATGATAAAAATTATAATAACAAGTTTTTTCTTAGGAATTGGTCTTGCGATGGACGCATGTGCTGTATCCATGGCAAATGGTTTAAATGAACCAAAGATGAAATTAAGAAAAATCATCCTAATCGCTTTTATGTTTGGTCTATTTCAAGCATTAATGCCTTTCATTGGCTACTTAGTTGGATCAGCTTTTCTTACAAAAATATCAGGGATTATTCCCTATGTTGCTTTGATTCTTCTTGGAATCGTTGGCGGTAAAATGCTATTTGAAGGAATTGATTCAAAAGATGAAATTGACGATGAATCAAAAAGTAAAGAATTAACATTTAAAGTTTTAATTATTCAAGCTATCGCAACTTCAATTGACGCATTATCAGTAGGTTTTACAATATCAGATTACAAAATGATTGAGGCAATCATATCAGTTGTAATAATTGCAATTGTAACATTTATTATTTGTGTTTTTGCAGTATTTATTGGAAAGAAATTTGGCACAAAACTTGGTAAAAAAGCTGAAATCTTAGGTGGTATAATTTTAATTGCAATTGGAATTGAAATATTTGTTAGTGGTGTTTTCTTTTAAAAACAATTAATAAAAATTAAGGAGAAATTATGAAAAAAATAAAAGTTATTGTTAAAGATAAAACAATATTAGAATTAGCAGAACCTGCAAATGCAGGCGATATAATTGATTTAACTGAAATTACACAAGTAGACACTTCATATATTGAAAAAATCATCGAATCAGGTAAAGACAAAGTATATCTAGCTAAACTAGAAAGCATAAAAAAAGAACAAGAAGCGTCTTCACAAATTGAAATTAATAAATTAAATGAAAAAATAAATTCATTAGAAAAAGAATACAAAATCAATCTTAAACTAAAAGAAGAAGAAATAAATAATCTTTATCAAAATAAAATTAAAGATTTAGAAAATGAAAAAAGCACCCTAATTTCAACTAATCAAAATGATATCAAAACTATAAAAATAGAAAACGAATTAGAAAAAAATAAAATCAATGAAATTGCAAATACTAAATACGCAGAATTAGAAAATAAATATAATAATCTTCTTCAAAATTTAAATCAACAACTAAACATTAATAAATTAGAAATAGAAAACAAATACAATACAATAATTAGTAATTTAGAAAAAGAAAAACAAAAAGAAATTGAACAAATAAAAGAACAACTTAATACAACAATCAAAGAAAAAGAAGATACTATTAATTCTTTACAACGTTCAAAAATTATGATGAATGTTAAACAAACAGGTGAAGATTTAGAATCATGGTGTAATAATGAAGTTACAGCTTATATGCAAAATGGCTTATTCAATTGCACATGGGAAAAAGATAATAAAGTTATCAAAACAATTGACGATACAAAAGGTTCAAAAGCCGATTATATCTTTAAAATATATGCAAGCAATAATCATTTAGGAAACGAAGAACTTGCTTCCATCTGTTTAGAAATGAAAGATGAAAATCCAGATTCAATTAACAAAAAGAAAAATGCCGACTATTATAAAAAACTAGAAGAAAATAAAATAAAAAAGAATTGCAAATATGCAATCTTAGTAAGTAATCTTGAAATTGATAAACCAAATGATTTACCAATATATAAAGTAAGAGAATATGAAAATATGTATGTTGTAAGACCAGCATATTTAATGGTTTTCCTAAATATGATAACATCATTAACAACAAGGTTTAGTGAATTGATTCTTGCAAATGAACAAGAAACACTTCTTTTAAAAAGTAAAACAGATTTAATCGAAGAATTTAACAAAATAAAAGATACATATTTAGATAAACCCCTAAATCGATTAAGCGACATTGTCGAAGAAATTATTAAACAATCATCAACAATTAAAGAAGCTTCAAGAAAAATCGATGATAATTGTGATAAAATAAAAAGAACATACATTTTAGAAATTACTGAAAAAATAAACAAATTTGATTTAAAATTAGAAAAAACAATTTTTAAAAAAATAAATTAATAATGCATAAATTAACATTCCTAGTAAATAATATATTTACAAAGGGAGGAAAAATTATGCCAAAAATTACTTGTAGCGTTAAAGAATGTGCATATAACTTTGAGTGTAATTGCACAAGAAAAAATATCGATGTTGGTGGGGTATGTTCAAGAAACAAATGTCAAACATTTTGTGAAAGTTTTGTTCCCAAAAGTGATATGACAATGAATTATGAATTCGCAAGTTTTAATTCTGACAAAGATAAAGAATTAGATATCTACTGCGATGCGGTAAAATGTGTCTATGAACATAATCAAAAATGTCATGCGGATCATGTATGCGTAAAAAATTCAAATGCAAAAATGAAATACGAAATGGCTTCAGAGTTCGCATCAACAATTAAACCCAAAAAAGCAGAAGTATCAAAAGATACCGAATGTGCAACATTCGAATTTAAAGATAAATAAAAAACTGTGTTACAACTTAAGTAGCACAGTTTTAATTTTTTATTTCATTAATCCTTCTAAATATGTATGAATATCATCAACAGCAGTTTTACGAGTATTAACTGAAGAAGAATTAGAATCGCTAGAATATTTCATAACAACGATTGCTGGAACATCACCATTATCACTTAAACCTAAAGTGCTCATAGCAGTGTTATTAGCATCCTTGGAAACATCAAGAATATAAATTTTTTTACCGCCATTTTCTTTAACGTAATTAGCATAACTAAGAACAACATCATGAACAAGTTCATTACGATATATATCGGCGTCATAATTACTATTACGTTTTGAACTATAAACAAATATTAAATATTCTTCGTTGCTAGAACTACCTAAAGTATTATATTCACTTATTTTAATTTCCTTAAGATCATCAAAATCCTTTACAGTTCCTGGCTTAACAATAATAACAAAAATAATTGCAATAAAAATTAAAGTAATAATTCCCATTCCTACTAAGTATATTAAATTACTTACATTTATTCTATTTTTACGTTCCATTATAAACTCCTTAAATTGTCATTTTTCTAATAACATATATCATATCTAATTATAGCATAAACAACAAAATAATTCAAACAATATAGATAAAAAGTTAAAATTGTCAAAAATTTCGCCAAAATATAACATATAAATTGACTTATTTTTTAAAAAAGTATATAATATATAAAGTTTAGAATTGCTAAACAAAAAGTTTATAATTCCCTAACATAGGATGGTGATGAAAAAATGGTTTTAGGAAATAAAATTCGTGAATTAAGGACCCTAAGAGGGCTTACTCAAGAAGAACTTGCAAATCGATGTGAACTAACAAAAGGGTATATATCACAATTAGAAAATGATTTAACAGAACCTGCTATTAGCACCTTAGAGGATATCCTTTTAGCTTTAGGAACAAATTTTAAAGAATTCTTTAGTGATTTTACAGATGATAAAATAATCTTTAAAAAAGAAGATTATTTTGAAAAAGAAGAAAATGGAACCATCATCAAATGGTTAGTTACTAATAGTCAAAAAAACGAAATGGAGCCAATTTTAATTGAATTAAAAAAAGATATGATAACTGAAAAAGACTTACCTCATGAAGGTGAAGAATTTGGTTATATTTTAGAAGGTGAAATTGAACTAATAATTGGTACTAATAAATATATATGTTCTAAAGGGGAAACATTTTACTTCACATCTAATAAAGCACATTATATTAAAAATCATTATAATGGCATATCAAAAATCATTTGGGTTTCGAGCCCACCAAATTTTTAAGGAGAATTTAAATGAATAACGTAAATGATAAAATAATAGAATTAAAAAATGTTAATAAAATTTATAATGATGTAAAAGTAGTTGATAACATTAACCTATATATCAAAAAAGGTGAATTCGTTACAATCCTTGGGCCATCAGGATGTGGAAAAACAACTACCTTAAGAATGATTGCGGGATTTGAAACTGTCACTAGTGGACAAATCTTATTAAATGGTGTTGATATTGCCCAAATACCACCATATAAGCGTCCAATCAATACTGTATTCCAACGTTATGCTTTATTTCCACATTTAGATGTATATGATAATATCGCATTTGGATTAAAATTAAAAAAAGTTCCAGATGGTAATAAAGTTGACAAAAAAGGAAACCAAAAATATCGTCACTTAACAAAAGATGAAATTGACAAAAAAGTTGAAAAAGCCTTGAAAATAGTTGACCTAGAAGAATTTGAATGGCGTGATATAACAACATTATCAGGGGGACAACAACAACGTGTCGCAATTGCAAGAGCAATCGTTAACGAACCAGAAATTTTACTTTTAGATGAACCACTTGGTGCACTTGACTTAAAAATGCGTAAAGATATGCAACTAGAACTAAAAGCAATGCATCAAAAACTTGGAATCACTTTTATTTATGTTACGCATGATCAAGAAGAAGCATTAACAATGTCAGATACAATTGTTGTAATGAAAGACGGAATGATACAACAAATCGGTACCCCAAAAATGATTTATGATGAACCAAAGAATGCCTTTGTCGCAAATTTCATTGGTGAAAGTAATATCTATAGTGGAACGATTATCGATGATAATCATGTCGCTTTTTTAGGAAAAAGATTTGAATGCGTTGATAAATTTCCAAAAAATGAAAAAGTGGATGTTGTCGTAAGACCAGAAGACGTTGAATTAAAAGAAGCAGGAACTGGAATTGTTGATGGCAAAATTGTAAGTAAAATATTCAAAGGTGTTCATTATGAATATGTAATGATGATTGGCAAAAATGAACTTGTTATTCAAGATACACAAAGTTATGAATTAGATTCGATAATGGGCGTTTACATTAAACCTTTTAATATTCAAATTATGAAAAAAGAATTTACAAAAAACACATATACAGGATATATTGATAAATATAACAATTGTATATTTGCGGGTGGAAAATTTGAATGTGATATCACAAAATTATTATCAGGATCAACTATTGATGAAGAAGGATATTTAATTGGCCCAGATGGAACAATTTATGATTTAACTGACGCGGATGTACATGTTAGCGTCGACTTAAAGAAAATTGAAATCATCGATAACGATGAAGATGGAATCGTTAGTGGTGAAATTGTTTCAATTATTTACAAAGGTGACCACTATCAATTAATCATTAGAACAGAAGAAGATGAAGACTTTGTTGTCGATACAGAATATACATATAATGAATTTGACAGAGTATCAGTAAATATCAAAAAAGAAGATATAGAAATAAAATTAACCAAAGAGGTTAGTAACTATGTCAAAGATTAAACTAAAAAGAAAACATCTAGCAATACCATATTTCTTATTTTTATTATTCTTTGTTGTTGCGCCATTATTATTAATTGTATATTATGCTTTAAGCGATGAAAGTGGCAGATTATCATTAATTCATTTAACAAATTTTTTCAAAAATAAAAATAAAATAGGTCTCCTTTCGATAAGTATACTAATTGGAGCTCTAAATACACTATTATGTCTTTTAATTGGCTATCCAATCGCAATGATTCTTGCAAAAAAGAATCGTGGAAAAAATAAAATGTCAATGATTGTTTTATTATTCATTATGCCGATGTGGGTAAATTTCGTCTTACGAACAGCTGCAACAAGAGATTTATTATATTGGATTGGCTTAGACGGAGGAAGTCATCCATATCTTGCGACAATGATTGGAATGGTTTATAACTATTTACCATTTACTATCCTTCCTTTATATACAACAATGTTAAAAATGGATCAAGGATTAATTGATGCAAGTTATGACCTAGGAGCAAATAAAGTTCAAACATTTATTAAAACACAAATTCCACTATCGATGCCTGGAATCATTAGTGCCGCAATGATGGTCTTTATGCCAACAATGTCAAGCTTTGTTATAAGCGATGTTATGGGCGAAAGAAAAATCCAATTGATTGGAAATACAATCCAATTCAATTTTGACCAAATGCGTTGGCATGAAGGAAGTTTTATCGCCTTAATTATGTTAATAATCATTGGTATTTCCATTTTATTAACAAGAAATGTCGAAAAAGAAAAAGACGCAAGAGGTGGCTTATGGTAAAAAAGTTTTTTAGTAATTTTTATGTAACATTAATCTTACTATTAATGTATGCGCCAATACTATTACTTGTCATTTTTAGCTTTACCGATGCAACAAATATCGGAACATGGCGTGGTTTTAGTTTCAATTTATACAAACAAATGTTTAAAAATGAAGAAATAATGACAGCATTAAAAAATACTATTTTAATTGCATTAGTTTCATCAATTTGTTCAACTGCTCTTGGAACACTTGGAGCAATTGGAATATATTACAGCAAACCAAAAGCAAAAAAATTAATGAACAATTTAAACCAAATCCCAGTAATAAATGCGGAAATCGTTATTGCAATTTCCTTAACAATTTTATTTGTTGCTTTAGGAATTCAATTTAATTTTTGGACTTTATTAATTGGCCATATGGTAATTACAATTCCGTTTGTTGTTCTAAATGTAACCCCAAAACTAAACCAACTAGATCCAAATACTTATGAAGCCGCATTAGATTTAGGCGCAACTCCTAAAAAAGCATTATGGACAGTAATTATTCCAGAAATAATGCCAGGAATCATATCAGGATTCTTACTATGTATTACCTTATCTTTAGATGATTATATCATAACTTCATTTACAAGAGACAATTCATTTACAACATTATCAACTTACATTTATGGTGTCACCGCAAAACGAGGTGCTCTTCCACCATCACTTAGAGCTTTAACAACAATCATCATGATTATTATGTTAGGAATTTTAGTTATCATCAATGTTCAAAGTAAAAAAACACAAACAAAGACAAGAAGAGGTTAAGAAAATGAAAAAAATACATATCTATTTATTAATTATTTTAACTTTCTTTTTGACAGGATGTAAAAAAGACGATAACAAATTAATTTTAAGAATATATAATTGTCAAGATTATATCGATGATGGAACAGATGATGATGGAAACAAAGTTAGCAATTCCGTAATGGAAGATTGGCAAGAATGGTATTATGAAACATATGGACAAAAAGTAGAAGTTGTTTATGACACTTTTGAAACTTTAGAAAGTATGATGAACACTTTAAAAACAGGAAAAACAAGTTATGATTTAGTATGCCCATCGGAATATACAATTCAAAAAATGATTAGATTAAACATGATTGAACAATTTGATTATGATTTAAAAGATGATAATGGTAATCTAATCTTAGATAATTATCAATATATTTCCCCATATCTAAAAAAATTATTCAACAATAAAGGATGGGAAGAATACTCAATTCCCTATATGTGGGGAACAATGGGATTTATTTATAATCCAGAAAATGTAGATGAAGAAGATATTAAACACTGGAGTATTCTTTGGGATAAAAAATATAAAAATATGGCCACCGCAAAAGATAGTGTTCGAGACACATATGTAGTTGGCGTTATGTATGTTTATTATGATGAACTAATGCAGTTAAAATCACGTTACGATAACAATGAAATTAGTGGTGATGAATATAACCAAAATGTTGAATCAATCATGAATCGTGTAGATGACGAAACAATAAACAAAGTAGAAAAAGCTTTAAAGCAAATGAAACAAAATATCTACGGAATGGAAGTAGACAGCGGTAAAAGCGATATTGTAACTGGAAAAGTATCAATCAACTTTGCATGGAGTGGTGATGCAGTATATTCAATTGACACTGCGGAAGAAGAAAATGAAGTCTATTTAAATTATATTGTTCCAGAAGAAGGAAGTAATGTATGGTTTGATGGCTGGGTAATGCCTAAAGGCGCAAACAAAAAACTAGCCCAAAGTTTTGTAAACTATCTATGTAGACCAGAAATTGCATCACGAAATATGGACTTTATTGGCTACACCTCAAGTGTTGTGTGTGATGATATCTTAGATTTAATTAATGATTGGTATGGCTCAGTAATGCCAACATATAATGATGAATTAAAAACATGGATTTATAATTATGATGAACCAATTGATTTAAAAATAACTGATAAATCTTTAAAAGTAGAAATAATAAACAATGAAATATATTTAGGACAAGAAAAACTAATAGATCTTCTTACAAAAATAAATCCAGAATACAAAGAAAAATATTTATGTACAAGCTATGATGTTGATTTGACATATTTATTTGAAGGTGCTGTTAGTGATGAATATTTAACTGACGGAAAAATAATTGTTTCAGTTGAAGAGCGGAATAGACAATTTGATACACAATACCCAGACTATGAAACAATTAAACGTTGTGGAATTATGCAAGATTTTGGCGATCGAAACGACCAAGTCCTTGCAATGTGGGAAAATGTAAAAATCGGCGATATTTCACCAATTATAACAATTATTGTAATTATTGGCGTTGTTCTTTGTATCGGTTATTTATATGGTAGAAGAATAATAAAACATCAACAAAAGAGAAAAAGAAAAAAAGAATTTTCAGAAAAATAATTAACAAAAAAAATAACGAAAAATTAAAAATTGTAAATTACTTGCTTATATATTTGATTTTTGATATAATATATAAGCACTCAGGGGTGTAGTTCAAAGGCAGAACAGCGGTCTCCAAAACCGTCAATGTGGGTTCGATTCCTACCACCCCTGCCATTGATGGCGAATATGGTGAAGGGGTTAACACGGCGGATTGTGGCTCCGTTATGCTAGGGTTCGAATCCCTATATTCGCCCCATAAGACAATCAAAGGTTTGATGAGATTTGTATCAGACCTTTTTTCTTTACATAAAGGAGTTATTTTCCCATTCTCGAATGTAAGCAATTAGCCTTGCAAAAGTGACAGTAGGTACTTTTGTAGTGCTTTTTTGTTTCTATATATCATTACGAAACTAAAGGTATATCAACGGAACAATAGAAATGTCAACGAAATGAACGGTAGAATATCAAAACGAAAGTTTTTTAAGTAGGTATTAGAATGATTGTTTCAGCATCCATTAATGTCTCAAAGTCTTGAAAGAAGTTTAGATATAAAGAATAAATGCTGTAAGAAATAAACAAATTGAAATTTTCGTCATTTATCGACAAAAGCAAATTGAAATTTTCGGCACTTTTTCCACCATAAAACTTGAAATTTTCGGCGAACTGTGATATAATGATATCAAAAACAGGAGGCATACTATGACTGAGAGAATTTTTGAACGCAAAATATATCAAAAAATGC
>CAYVQA010000010.1:2607-27582 GCA_964453965.1 uncultured Staphylococcaceae bacterium | reverse complement strand
AATATTATCTAAAATGTTTATATGTTTTATTTTCCTATTATAATAATCTTTATTTCCTAAATTAATACATCCACATCTTTCACAACAAATCGGTGGTGCTGGATTAATATTGCTAAATTTAATTATTAATTTGTTTCTTTTTTCAGTATTAATTTTTTCAATATTAAAAATTTCAATTTCATTATCTCGAAAAATTAATTTATTTATGTTAAAATTTAACGTATGTTGCTTCTTTCATTAAAATATTAAGCGATATTATTATAATAATTGGAAACATATTTTTTTCGAGCAAAAAAAGATGAAGTTTTGAACGATTTATTCTTACTTCATCTTTTATTTTTTTATTCCTCCCAAAAAACTTTTTTAATAGCTTTTTGAAACTCCCAAAATCCCAAAAAACTTTGGAGAGCCATAGTTTTTTTGCTATGAACCATTTTTTATTAAATTACCTTATAAATTAAATATGAAATAATACTTATAACAATGAAAACTAATCCTACTATTAATCCTTCAATATGGGTATCTTTTCTTTTTTCTTCTTTTTCTAATTTATAGTCGCCATATGATTTTATTTCATAAGTATTTTTTGATGGAATCAATCTATTTACAAAATTTTTTACTCCATAGGTTAATCCATCAAAAATTCCTTCTTTATTTACTAGAGATAACATATATATACATAATATAATCATTCCCGGAATTAAGGCACTATTTGATATTACTTCAGCATATTCGCTTTTTGTTTCTGGTGTATGATTCATAAAATAAATGGCAGCTATCATTAGTCCCATAATTGAATATATTACGTAACTAGTTATTTTTGATTTCATTGTTTTTCTCTGCTAAGATTTTTTTGTATTTTTCTTCTTCTTCATCATTACAAGATACAAAGTGGCCTGGTGCAACTTCTCTTAAAGTTGGACCTTGTTGCGAATAATCATGTTCTTTTAGTGGAACATAGGCAAATCTTTGGCGTTGCTTTTCATAATGAGGGTCTGGAAGAGGGATTGCGGAAAGAAGAGATCTTGTGTACGGATGAAGAGGATTTGCAAATAATTCATCTGATGATGCAAGTTCTACCATTTTTCCAAAATACATTACACCAATTCTATCTGAAAAATATTTTACAACAGATAAGTCATGGGCAATAAATAAAATTGTAAGTCCCATTTTTTCTCTTAGTTCATTTAAAAGATTGATAACTTGGGCTTGAATTGAAACGTCAAGTGCACTAATTGGTTCATCCGCAATAATTAATTCCGGATTCATGATGATTGCTCTGGCAATACCGATACGTTGACGTTGTCCTCCACTGAATTCATGTGGATATCTATCCGCATGTTCTCTTACAAGTCCAACAAGTTCTAGCATTTCATATACTTTTTCTTCAATATATTTTTTATCTTTAATCCCTTGAATTATTAAGCCTTCAGAAATGATATCTTTTACTGTCATACGTGGATTAAGTGATGCAATTGGATCTTGGAAGATCATTTGCATTTTATTTACTGTTTCTCTTTTGACATGCTTTTTATCATGAACAGCACTTGATATTTTTTCTTTTTCTTTTGCAATATCTTCTGTTGCTTTTATTTTTACTTCATTGATTAAATTTGCATATTGTGTTTGTAATTCTACTTTTCTTTCTTCTGAAGTATTTTCAAGTTTTAATGCAAGTTCTGCTTGTAATTCTTTAATTTTTGAAGTTTTGTTTTTGTTGATATTTTTGATATTTTCTTTATAATCAAGAATACCTGCACCAATTCTTTCGCCTTTAAAGATTACATCACCAGTAGAAGGTTCATAAATTTTGATAATTGTTCTTCCAGTTGTTGTTTTTCCACATCCTGATTCACCAACAAGTCCAAATACTTCACCTTTTTTGATATCAAATGATACATGGTCTACTGCTTTTAAAGTTCTTTTTCCTAGTTTAAAATATTGAGATAGGTCTTTAACACTTAATAAAATTTCATCGCTCATTTTATTCTACCTCTCTTATATTATTTCGCTCTTTCATTCTGTTGATTCTTTCAACTAATGATTTTGGCATTTCTACTTTTGGTGCTTTTGGATGTAGTAACCAAGTTGCGGCATAATGTGTATCCGATACTTTAAATAGCGGTGGTTCTTGTTCAAAATCAATTTTTAAAGCATATTTATTTCTTGCAGCAAAGGCATCACCGATTGGTGGATTAATCATGTTTGGTGGTGTACCTGGAATAGAATCTAATTTTTCTTTTGTATCTAAATCTGGCATACTTGATAGTAGTGCCCAAGTATATGGATGTTTAGGATCATAGAAAATATCATCACTTGTACCTGTTTCAACAATTTTACCTGCATACATTACAGAGATTCTGTCAGCCATATTTGCAACAACACCCATATCATGAGTTATAAAGATGATTGATAGATTTCTTTCAACTTTTAGTTTGTTGATTAATTCTAGAATTTGTGATTGAATTGTTACGTCTAATGCTGTTGTTGGTTCATCACAAATAAGAATTTGTGGATTAGCCGCAAGCGCAATCGCAATAACAATACGTTGTCTCATACCACCACTAAATTCAAATGGATATTGGTTATATCGTTTATATGCGTCTTGAATACCAACTTCTTCCATCAATTTAATTGCTTTTGTTTTTGCACTTTCTTTAGTAACTTTTGTTACAACTGCTGATGCACATGCTTTAAAGAAATCAATTAAATCAATTGCTCTTACATTATAATTTGGTTCTGCTTCTGTTGTAAATTCTGTTGCATATGTAATCATATCATGAATGCTATCTAAAAGATTTTTACGAACTTGATCTTTATCCCAAAGAGTCACAGGAACTAACGACCAGTTAGGAGTTTTCCCGCTTTCAATAATTTTATCATATTTAGCTTTTTCTTTGTTGTATTTGTTAGTCGCATCACTATTTAATTTATCAACTTGTAGATATAAATTTAATCCGCCTAAAACACTTGAATCAAATGTATATGCTGGACTCTTATGATAGATATCTAATTTGTCAATACTATCTTTTGTTTTATTTACTACTTCTTTTGCAATTTTTAAAACATTTACATCATTATTTTCAATTGCATCAATTAATAATTCTAAATCTGGAATTAGTTGTTTTGTTTTTTCAACTGATTCATCATGACTTACTTTTAATGCTTTTTCTGTTCTTTCAATGAATTCAAACATAAAATCTTCATCGAGTCTTTTATGTGTTACTTCATCTAATTCATCGATACTTAAATTTGGCATTTCTGGATTGCAGAAAGTTAAATAATATCCTAGTGAGAAGAAATTTGGAGCTTTTTTTGCCATTCCTTTTTCAATTTCTGATTCAATTAAACGAAGATTTACAAGTAATGATTTATAATCATTAGTTTGTTTGATTGTTTTCATTTTTAATTTTATTTCTTCAATATTTTCTAAGATTACTGTTGTATCAGTGATAAAGAAAATATTATTAGTAAGTGGTGCTTCTTTGTAAATATCTTTTAAAGATATTACAACATTATCAAATTTATTTTTTTCAATTTCGAAAATGATATTTTTTAATACTGATAATGTATCTTCACCAGCAGATTTTGCGGTGTTATATGCATTTTCTAAATCCAAATGGCAGAATTCAAATTTGTTGAAATCATCAGCTTTTTGTTGATTTGAAATTTCTGGATTTATTACGCACATATCCATATATTTTACTAAATTTGCCATTTCAGTATTGAACGCATTTCTGCTTTCTTTTCGGTTAGCTTTATTTTTTAGAATCATTGCTTCTGTAAGTTGTTTACCAATTTTCATAATTGGGTTTAAACTACTCATTGGGTCTTGGAAAATCATTGCAATTTTATCACCACGAATTTTATGAAATTGTTCTTCTGGTGTTTTTAATAAATCTTTTCCATCGAAGAAGATTTTACCATTTTTAACAATTGCATTGTTCGCTAAAATTCCTAGGATTGCTCTTGAAGTAACTGATTTACCAGAACCAGATTCACCAACAATTGCCATTGTTTCACCTTTTAAAAGGTCAAAGCTTACACCACGAACTGCTTGAACTTGCCCATTTATCGTTCTAAAATTTATTGTTAGATCTTTTACTTCTAATATTTTTTCCATAATTAATCCTCCGATCCTCTTAGTGATGGGTTGAAGGCATCACGAAGTCCGTTACCAAATAAATTGAATGTTATCATTAACATTGAAACAAATAATGCTGGGAATAAAATAATATGTGGGAAAGTATTTAAATAACTCTTACCATTTGCAAGCATTGTTCCAACACTTGTCATTGAATCACCTTCTAAATTTACAATTCCTAAATAAGTTAATGATGATTCAGAGAAAATTACGCCTGGAATTACTAAAACTGAACTTGTAATAATCGTTCCTAAGGCATTAGGTAAGATGTGTTTAAACATTAATCTTCCATTGCTTGCGCCTAGCGTTCTTGCTGCTAAAACATATTCTTGATTCTTATAACGATAGAACTGCATTCTTACTGTACTTGCTGTTCCAATCCATCCCGTTAATACAAAGGCAAATAGTAAGCTTGGGAAAGCTCCCACTTTTTGTCTTAAGTGTAATTGGAATAATGTTGCGACAATCATAAATGGTACATTACCTAAGACATCAGTTATTCTTTCCATGATTAAGTCAACTTTCCCACCAAAATATCCTGAAATAGATCCATACATTGCACCAATGATTAAGTTAATAATTGCAACGAAGAATGCTAAAACTAGCGATAATCTAGCACCAGATGCAAGCCTTGTGAAAATATCAAAACCTTTGCTATCTGTACCAAAAACAAATGAAGGCTCATCGCCATATAAATACATAAAATATTCATATAGTGATACTCTTATTTTCCAGTTTCCTTCAGTACCTGATTTTGACTTATATGCATAATTTCCTGGATCTCCAGCAATTCTTACTAAATATTGATCTTCAAAAGCTTTTATTGCAATATCTTCTTCATTGTTAGGTTCTGATTCTTCTAAATACATTGGAATAAATTCATCATTTTCTTTTACTGGAACACCTTTACTATTACAATAATACCAAATCTCTGCTTTTTTAGATAATAAATCTTCAATTGTACTTAGTTCTACTTTAACTTTTGCTGTTTCATTTATTTTATTTGTTATTTTTTCAGCACTAGCCATCGGATACAAAATTTGAATATTATGTTCTTTTTGATATTTTACAATATCTTCATAAACATCAGTTGTTACAGTTATAAACATCATCCCATTATTATCGCCAATACTTGCATAACTATCTGTTCTTACTTTATAGTATGTTGTATAGTCGGTAAAATTTGTTCTTTTTTTATATGTTTCATAGACTTTAACAATTGCTTCTTTTCCAGTTTCTTTTTGACCTGCAAGATATTTTTGGTATTTTGTTTCAGAAATTTCTTCTTTTTTTGTTCCATCCCAAAAGCCTGTTCCTTCAAATAAACTAATTTTAGGTAATAATTTTGAATATTTGTCTTTATTATTATCATTTAAAGTTTTAGTATATGTTGTATTTGATGTTATTGGAACAATTATTGCAAATAAAATTAATAATATAATTATACATGCAGCCACAATAGATGATTTATTTCTACAAAAACGTAAAAAAGCATCTTTAAAATAACCAATTCTTTTAGTTGTCATTTTTGTATCAGTAATTTTCTCATCTTTTTGTGCAAACTCAAATAGTGATTCATCTAGATTCATTAAATCTTTTTCCATATTATCGTTCTCCCATTCTAATTCTTGGATCTATAAATCCATAAGATAAGTCAATTACAATTCCTGATACTAATCCGATTGCACAATAAAATGCAGTTAATAGCATAAACATGTTATAGTCTTTGGCAGTGATACTATTAATATATAATTCACCAACACCAGGAACACCAAATATTTGTTCGATAATTAGTGAACCACCAATGATACCGATAAATTCTCCTAAAATACTTGGAAAAATTGGAACCATTGAATTTCTTAAAGCATGTCTTGATGTTGCTTGGGCTTTTGTTAATCCTTTTGTTCTAGCAAGTAACATAAATTCACTTGTTAAAACTTCTGTTAATTCGGCTCTTGTAAATCTTGTAAGCCCTGCAATTGTTCCAAATGATAATGACATTACTGCCGGTAAAGCTGATAAAAACATATCTAAACTAAAATAATTATTACCTGGCAAAAGTTGTAATTCAAACCAGCCAAATTCAAAACATAAATAATGCTGTACTAAAAACGCATATACATATGAAGGCACTGATATAAAAATCATAACTCCAGTACTGATTAAATGGTCTTGCCATTTATTTTTCTTTAATGCTGCAAATATTCCTAGTCCTAGTCCAATCGGAACGCTAAAGAACATTGCAAGTATATTAACATACATGGTTGCAGGAAGTTTACTAACGAAAATTTCCCAGCAATCTTGAGCTTCATATAATTTTTCACTTAGACCCCAGTCACCACCAATTAATGTTCTTTTGCAAAATATTAAAAATTGTTCAATTAGTGGTTTATCATAACCCAAAAGTTCTCTTCTTTTTAATAATAATTCATAGTCTTTACCAAATTGATTTACTGGTTCATTTGGAAGTAATTTAATCAAAAAGAAACACATTGTTATGATAATGAAGAATGTAAATATCATTAATAAAACTCTTTTTATTATATATTTTATCATAAATATTCCTTTCTTATATAGACAAATGTGCAGGCTAAGCTTTTAACTTAGCCCGCAACACTATTTTTCTTTAAATTATTTTATTTATAATTTAATTTTCCGCCTTGTTCTTTTACATATTGATTCCAATCATAATCGTCACAAGTATAAGTCATGTATTTAACTCCACCATAACCCATACCGAAAATATATTCATCTGTATGATATTCAATTTGGTATCCTTTTAATACAGCACTAGATTGGTCATCAAGTGGTAATAAAGTATATTGTTCTAGAATTGCAGCTTCACATGCCCATAAGATTCTTACTCTATTTGACATTGGCATTGTTGTTGAAGCATTGATTAAAACTTTATCTTTTGTTGTTTCTCCATTTTCATCAACAACATATGTTGTAATTGTAACACCTTGTAATGCATTATTTGACCAGTCAGCAACGCTTGCTCTTAAAGTAATATCTTTGTGAGTATCACCGTTTGCATCTACTACTTCTTCAAAGTGAACATCTTTGTCAATTGTTGTATAATCAATTGCAGGGTCATATTGATAACTTGGTAATGTATAAGCATTGATTAATCCATATGGATTTAATGCAGCACCAGTCCATCCAACACCAAATAAGATATCAACTGAATTATCTCTTAATCTATCTGCGAAACTATCACCGATTGTATCATCTTTTGTAAATCTTAATTTACCTTCAAGTTTTGTTCCTTTAACAGCTTCTGTCCAACAATTTTCTAAGAAATCATAACCTTTTACATAGAATGTATTTGTACTTGGAAGTCCAATTGTAAGTTCAATAACATCAGTTTCTTTTAATAAGCCATCTTTAAGTGCTTCTTCATATGCTTTATCAAATAAAGTTTTTGCTTGTGATAAGTCAACACCAGTAATTTTTGCGATTGCTTCATCTTTTGTTGCATAACGTTTACCTTCACCAACTTGATCTGTTAATCCCCAGAATGCTAATATAATATCTTTTGCTTCTTCTGAATTACGATATGGTGTACCAGCATCAGGATCAGAAATAATTAGTGAATTAAATACTGCAGTTGCAGGAATTCCCGTAGGGTCACATGCTAAACAGAATGCAACTCTATCCAATGAAAGAGATAGTGCTTTACGGAATTCAACATTTGTTAAAATTGTTTTATTAGTTCCTGGATTTTCTGCTTGACTTGCTTCTAAATTTCCTTTATCAGGGTTAAATGCTACAAAGAATGTAGATGCACCTCTTGAGTCATATCTAGATTCTGAGTCTGAATAATCAGCCATATCATCAGCTGTTAATCCGTAAACATCAAGTTGACCTTTTATAAATGCTTCTAATTTTGTTGAAGTTTCTTTAATATAAGTCACTTTAATTTTTGTTGTTTGATACCATTGTTTGTTTTCTTCATCATTATATCCATACCAATTATCGTTTTTAACTAATACATATTGTTTATCTTGTTGGAATTTAGATAATTTATATGGTCCATAAGATGCAAATGTTTTAACACTTGTACCATATTTATTTGAATAAACGCCATCTTTAATTGATGCATTTGCTGCATATTTTTCTTCATGAACTAGCCATGTTCCAGTTAAACTATATAATAAATAGAATCCATCTAATTGTTTAGTTAATGCTAAACATAAATCGCCATCATTATCTAAGAATACACCAACTTCTGAAAAATCTAATTCATCAAAATATTGTCCTACGAATGCCATTTCTTCCCATTCATAATATGCATAATCATTATATTGTGAATTTGCTTTTGCATAATAATCTGCGTAAAATTCACCATTAACATACGCTTTATAAAGTGCATATTCGTCTGCAGTTGTTACACCAGTTTTATCAGTCCAAGAATATTTTGCATCCTTTCCTTCGCCAGTAACTACTAATACTTTATATTCAACGCTTGCGAATGCATCTTTTCCTTCTACTTTATCATCGCCTTCACCAGTTGTAGTTTCTGGTAAAGAATTCCATTTTGCAACAAATTGTTCTTTATAACTATCACCCATAAACATACTAGTATATGAAATTAAATATTTAGGGAATAATTCTTCATATGTTCCATCTGGAGCTGCATAATCAGCTGCACTGTCATAGTCATGTAACCAAGCAATAACATCTTGAATATATTTTACAGTTTCTGTTGTCATAACAACAACGTTATCAACTGCAGCGTCTTTTAATTTTGTCCATGCTTCTAATTGAACATAATTTCCATCTTTATCTTTTAAGGCATCACCATTTTCATCTTTTAAAATGAAATATCCGTAATCAGCATATTTATTTAATGAACTTGAACTCCATTGTCCACCTTTAGATAAATCAATTGCGATTTTTTCGCCTGCCATTTCATGGCCTTCAGGTAAATGATATACGCCATCATCATCAACAACTAAATCTTCCATCATTACATAGCCTTCATAATCACCGCTTTCACCTTCATATGCAAAAGCTTCTGTATATTTATATTGACCTTGATATAAATAATTTTTAGCATTATAAATTTCTAAGTTTCCAGAATATAGAGAGTCAGCACGATAGTTTTGTGCTACTGGGTCTAATAGTAATTTAGCTGAATTTACGAATGATTGAGGATTAATAACTGTTCCGTCATCCCATTTCAAATCATTTCTTAATTTAATTTTATAAACTTTAGCCTTATCGCCATCTTTTACTCCATATTGTCCAATATAGTTGCTAGTAACGTCTATTGGTTTTTCTGAAGCCATTGCGTTTACTATTTGGTAACCAGTTTCATTATCATTATAATCAAATTCATAGAATCCTGATACACAGTAATCTATAATATCAGATGCAGTACTTGTTTGATATGTAAAAGGGTTCCAGTTTGTAGGGAATACAGATGATGCACTATTATATGTATATTCACCAATACCTGTTTTTTTATCCTTATTACCACTATTTACTACTATTACAACTGAAACGACTACTATTAATACAACTGCTACTAATAATAACATTATTTTCTTTGTTAATTTTGTCATAGTTATCTCCTTTATCTTTATGATAATTTATCAAGATTAGTTAATCTTGTTACTACTATTATACTCAATAAATTTTATTTGTCAACAGTTTTATCGTGTAAAACGCTTACATTTTGTTTTTTTGAAAAATATTGTTTTTCTTGTTCATAATTTTTTCACACAAAAATTTATATTTCTTTACTTTTTTTAAAAAATAAAGTATAATATTTATAATTATTATAATATTTATAATTATTATTAAATACATATTTTGGGAGGTTTATATGCGTATTAAAAATTGTATATCTGAAGGTGTTGGAACTTTTTTGCTTATTTTTTGTAGTTGTTATGCAATTTGTCATTTTAGCACAAGTCCTTTAGCAATTGCTGTTTGTACCGGATTAGTATATACAGTTTTGTTTTATTCTTTTGGTAATAATTCTGGATGTTATTTTAATCCCGTTATTGCTTTGTCTGGATTAATTACAAAAAGGATAAAATTATTAGATTTCTTTTGTTACTCTTTAGCAGAAGTAATTGGTGGAATACTTGGTGCATTTTTGTTAGAATTAGTCCTTCCTTCATTTTCTTACGATTATGGCAGTTTCGCCACGGCTATGTGTTGTAATGGTGATTTGATTGCGGCGATGTTTATTGAAATCATTATTTCTTATTTAATGGTTTTAACATTTATAGGCGCAAACAGCAAAAGTCGCAATAAAAATATTCGTGGGCTTGTTTTTGGTGCCGCAATAATTATTACAACTTTGATTAGTTCTGCAACAGGTTATAGTTTAGCAAATCCTGTTAAAGCATTTGCAAGTGCAATTACTTGTAAACATTGGAGTAGTCTTCCTATTTTTATTATTTCTCCATTTATTGGCAGTATACTTGCGACTTACCATTTTAATTGGATTAATAAAAAGGACGAAACTACTTCTGAAGAAAATTAAAATATTAAAACGCTTAAGGTTTTTCCCTAAGCGTTTTTTATTTGTTTTAAAATTTTATTTACTTTCGCAATTGGAAGTCCCATTATGTTGTAATAATCACCATTGATGCTTTTTACAAATACTGCCGCATCTTCTTGAATTGCATAAGCACCTGCTTTATCGTAAATTGATGGATTTTGAATATATATTTCGATTTCATCATCAGTTATTTCATAAAAAGTTACTTCAGTAATTTCATGAAATTTAATGTATTCGTCTGTTCTATTATTATATATTGCACATCCCGTGATAACTTGATGGGTTTTATTGCTTAAAAGTTTTATCATTCGTCTTGCGTCTTCTTTTGAATGTGGTTTGCCTAATATTTCATTATTAATCAATACTACTGTATCTGCCCCAAGAATAATTTTATTATTTATTTTTTCCTTAATATGTTTTGTTTTTTGATATGCAATGTCTTCAATTTGTTCGATAATGCTTAAATTATGATTTAAGTTTTCTTCAATATTTGCAGGCATCACTTGATAAGGAATTTTTGCAAGTTCTAATAGTTCTTTTCTTCTTGGTGAATTTGAAGCTAAAATTATTTCCATTTTAGTTTTTCTCTTCTTTTGTTGTTTCGCTTATTAATTCATACATTAATTGGGCATCTTCTTTTTTTGTAGATGCCTTTAGCGATGTAATTTTTACTGTTAAGATTTTCTTTCCAAAACTTATTTCTAAAGTATCACCAATATGAACTTCTTTTGAAGGTTTGGCAATTTTACCATTAACTAAAATTCGTTTACTTTCACTTGCTTCTTTGGCAATTGTTCTTCTTTTAATAAGTCTTGATATTTTTAAATATTTATCTAATCTTAAGCTTTCCATAATTAATTATTTTCTGTATCGTTAGTAGTATCGTTTGTATTTTGTGCTTCTTTTTCAGCTTCTAATTTTGCGGCTTCCATTTTGGCTTTTTTTCTTTCCCACCAATCAAGTTTACCAGTATTCACAAGTTCGTCGATATCTTCTTTTGTTAATGTTTCAATTTCAACTAAGTGATGAGCTATTAAATCAAGTAACTGACGATTGTCTGTTAAAGTTTTTACGCCTGCTTCATAGCATTCATTAACTATTTTCCTTACTTCTTCATCGATTTCTAATGCAACTTGGTCTGAGAAGTTTTTATCTGTCATATAGTCTCTTCCTAAGAATACAGATCCTGTTTGTCTTTCATATTGAATTGGGCCTAAACTACTCATACCATATTCTGTTACCATTGCTCTTGCGATTGCTGTTGCTTTTTGGAAGTCATTATGTGCTCCTGTTGACATTTCATTAAATACTAATGTTTCCGCAATTCTTCCGCCAAGTAGCCCTGTGATTTGTGCTGTTAAAGTATTTTTCGTTTCTAAGAATGTTTCTTCAGAAGGTGTCATTAAATTATATCCACCTGCTTGACCACGTGGGATAATTGTTACTTTTTGTACAATTGACGCATGTTTTAATTTGATACCAATCACCGCATGGCCTGCTTCATGATATGCAACTAATGCTTTTTCTTTTTCTGTGTATTTTTTTGATTTTTTTGCAGGTCCCATCATTACTCTATCAACTGCTTCATCAATATGATAGATTTTGATTTCTTTGCAATTTTCTCTTGCCGCAAGTAATGCAGCTTCGTTAAGCAAGTTTTCTAAATCTGCACCACTAAATCCTGGTGTTCTTTTTGCAACATCATTTAAGTTTACACGTTTTGATAAACGTTTGTTTCTTGCATGTACTTTTAAGATTTCTTCTCTTGAGATTAAATCTGGATTTGAAATTGTAATTTGTCTGTCAAATCTTCCTGGTCTAAGTAGGGCTGGATCTAAGACGTCAGCTCTATTTGTTGCAGCCATAACAATGATTCCTGAATTGCTTGAGAAACCATCCATTTCAACAAGTAATTGGTTTAATGTTTGTTCTCTTTCATCATGTCCACCACCAAGTCCTGTTCCTCTTTGGCGTCCAACCGCATCAATTTCATCGATAAATACGATACATGGAGCGCTTTGTTTTGCTGTTTTAAACATATCACGTACTCTACTTGCACCAACACCGACAAACATTTCAACGAAATCTGAACCAGATATTGTATAGAATGGTACGTTAGCTTCTCCAGCTACTGCTCTTGCAAGTAATGTCTTACCTGTACCAGGAGCACCAACTAATAATACACCTTTAGGGATTCTTGCTCCCATTTCCATATATTTTTTAGGATTTTTTAAGAAGTCAACAAGTTCAACCATTTCTTCTTTTTCTTCATCAAGCCCCGCTACATCTTTAAATGTAACACCCGATTTTCTTGCAAGACGAGCTCTACTTTTTCCGAAATCAAATGCTTTATTATTTGAAGAATTTCCACTTGCTTTAAATAACATTACAACAACAATTACAACTAAACCAATCGGAATTACAATTCCTAGTACTGACCAAATTGTTACCGTGTTTGTTACTTTAATCGATTTTATTTCGATATCATATTTTGATAGTATTCCATCTTTGTCTTCATAACCATCGATTGCTCTTTCCACAATTTTTTCATAATCAGCCCAAGTAATTACAGATTGAT
The DNA here is from genome assembly GCA_964453965.1 of uncultured Staphylococcaceae bacterium. Lineage (GTDB taxonomy): Bacteria > Bacillota_I > Bacilli_A > ML615J-28 > CAG-313 > CAYVQA01. The sequence goes on along the minus strand of CAYVQA010000010.1, from coordinate 14,340 downwards.
AGTTATCAGCTTTTTTGTATGAATCTTTAAATGATCCACTTACTGTTACTAAACTTTCATTACCGTCACCTTTTACGCCTTGAGCTTTAATGTCTTTTACGTAACCTTGTTCAATTGTTTCGAATAATTCACCTTGATTTAACACTACTGTTGTGCTAGTTCCGCGTGTCACCGCAAGAATAACGCCTACTAATACAATCCCAAGTAAAGCCATGATAAATATATCACCAAAGCCTACTTTTTTTGTTGGTCTTTTTTTATCAGCCATTTATATCCTCCTCTTTCTTATAAAATATTCTGATTATTTCTTTTTTATCATTTTCTAATACCATCGTATATTGACGGTTTAAATAAGGAACTTTATGATTTGTTAAGAAATCACTAACTGAAATTGTTCCTGTTTTTAAATTTATTTTATCACCTATGTTTTTTGTTCTAATTGTAAGTGGTAGCTTATCAAATATATATTTTTGTTTATAATCATCAATCATAAATTCGCATATATTATTATTTACAATTAGTTTGCAATTATTCATTAATTGATAAATGCCATTTTCACTGATTGTAATTTCAAGATTTGGTACTTCAATTTTATTAGAAATAATTTTTATTTTGTTATATTCTTTAATAATGCAAATGTTTTTTGATATTTGGTTGATTAATTTTTCTTTTAAGGTGAGTTGTTTTAATAATTCATTGATTGTTCTTTTCGAAAGATTTTCTGTTTTTAGAATTCTAAAGATGATTTGTTCTTTTAAATAGTTATTTAAATTTACAAATTCTTGATAATTAAATTCTTTAACTATGTGATTTAAGAATTTATATTCTTTTATTTTTTTTATAAATTCATTTATTTTTTCTTCAATAATTAAATCTACATTAATTAGAGTATTCTGATAATTTTCAATTGCATATTGCCAGTTTTTATTTTCATTAATCAAAGTAGGAATAACCATATGTCTAATCCGATTTCTTTCATAATCATTATGATTATTACTGTCATCTTCAAAAAATGTAATTTTATTTTCCTTTGCGTAATTTCTTATTTCTTCTTTTGAAATATTTAGCAAAGGACGATAAATTTTTATTCCTTTATAGTTAGTTAATGGTTCTATTCCTGCATAGCCTTTTAATGATGATGATCTTAAAAGTCTCATGATGATTGTTTCAAAATTATCATTTGCGTGATGGGCTAATAACACATAATCAAAATTATTTTCTTGTGCAACTTTGTTAAAATATTCATATCTTTTTTCTCTTGCCCAAGCCTGAAAATTATTTCCTTCATATTTTTCTAATTGTTTAAAGTAAAAAGGAATATTTAATTCTTTAGCATAGTGTTCAATAAATTCTTTTTCTTTATCTGATTCTTTTCTTTTATTGTGATGAATATGAATAATACCGATATTTTCTTTTTGCAAATGTTTAACCACAAGATCCAACAAAACCATTGAGTCAACCCCGGTAGAACAGGCAATTAAAACTTTTTTTTCTTTTATAAGCCGAAATCTTTCGTTAATTATTTTTTCCATTTTTAGCCACCTATGTTGCCTATTATACTACATTTTTTAATTTCTGTAAAGTTTTTTAATAAAATATCACATATCTTTCATTTTTATATCAAATTTGCTTCTTGCTTGTCTTTCATTTTTAAAAAGTCTAGGGTATTAATTTTCCTAGACTTTATGTTTTTTTAAATTTATGTTCTTATTTTACTATTTGAATATTTCCTTGTTCTTTTATAAGATTTGAATTATATTCTTCTTTATATTTTTGTTTTCTTTCTTTGTTTAAAAGAGCTTCTTTAATTAGGTCATCTAATAATGTAGTAAAGCTTATTCCTTCTTTTTCAAATAGAGTATACGCAAATGAACCAGGAATTGTATTTATCTCATTTACATATAGTTTGTTTATGTTTTTATCATATAGATAATCAATTCTAATTACTCCTTTTAAATCTAATAATTTGTATATTTTTGTTGTTGTTTCTTTGATTTCTTTTGTTAATTCTTCACTTATTAATGCAGGCAACATTTTCTTTTTTTCTTTGTTTAAATATTTTTCATTAAATGTATATATGTTATCTTCATTGATTGTTTCTTCAATTGTTGATATTTTATATGTTCCATTTATTTGATAAATAGCACAGCTGAATTCTTTATTATTTTCGAGTAATGGTTCAATGATTAATTTATTTTGATAAGAAAATGCATCTTTTAAGGCGTCGTCTAACTCTTCTTTTTCTTTTACGATATTTATTCCGATGCTTGAGCCAAGTGATAATGGCTTTATAATGATTGGTAATTTTGTTTTTATAGATTTATTTGTTATCATTTCAAACGGTAAAACAGGGATTTTATGATATTCTAATAATATTTTTGTAATTGCTTTGTTTTGTAAGATTGCGCTTTCTGTTACTTCACAAGAAGTATATGCAAGATTATTAAAATCTAAAATGGCGCTGATTGTTCCGTCTTCTACGCCTTTTCCGTGGCTAGCATTTATAACAACATCTAGTTGTTTTTTCTTTTTTCCTTTTTGAAAATAATATGTTTTATTATTTTCGTTTTGGAAATAAACTTTTACTAATTTTAACTTGTTTTCCTTATATGTTGATAAATCTTCTAGCGCTTTGCCAATAACAATTTCATTATTTTTGGTTATGTAAAACATTTCTGTAATGTATTTTGTTTTATCTAGTGCCTTATATATTTGTAAAGCTGTAATAATAGATACATCATGTTCGACTGATTTACCTCCATAAAAGATGCCAACTGTTTTTTTCATTTTATCACCTTTCTAAATAATTATCGGGAAGATCGTTTTCAATTAAAATGGCGATTTCTTCTTTATATTTATTTACACATTCATTATATGCGGTTTTAAAAGATGTTGTGATATATAAATTTTCATTTTGTAAGTAATTGATTAAATAATCGCTGGCTTTGTTTTTAATTATATATATTTCATCAAATGTATTTTTTATCGTTTTCGCAATATCCATCGAAACTTCTTTTTCCTTTTTAGCAAGTTCAACAATTCCCGGTGTAATAATTATTTTTTTATAAGGGAGTTCTTTAATTACTTCACAAGCATTAATAAAACCAATAATATTACTGTTATAAGAATCATCATATAAATGAATATTATTTATTTTTTTATATTCTAAGCGGTGGGGAATTGGTGTTAAGTTTTTAATTCTTTCTTTAATTTTTTCTTTACTGATTGTTATTCCTTTTTCTTTTAATTGTTGTAGCACTACGTAACTAATTAAAATATTTAAAGCATTATGCCTACCTAAAAGCGGAGTCGTTAATTCAATTTCTATTTTTTCATTTTTATAAATAATTAATTCTAAAGGCATTAAATTTATTACTTGCGCATAATACGCTTCAGTTTTATCAGTTGTTGATATTCTAATGACATTTTCAATATTTTTTATTTCTTTGTTCCTTATATAAATATTATCATTATTTAAAATAGCGGTATCTTCATAATTTAATGAATCAAGTAGTTCAAATTTTGTATTTACAATATTATCTATCGTTTTGAAACTTTCTAAATGTTGTAAGCCAATATCTGTAATAATTGCAATATCTGGTTTTATTAGTGTCACAATTTCTTTAATATCTCCGGGCATTGTCGCCCCTGCTTCATATATAAATATTTGGGTGGTTGAATCGATTTGTTCATTAATTGTTTTTGTAACTCCTAAAAGCGTATTATATGATTTTGGCGTTGATACTGTTAAATAATCATTTTTTAAAAGTTGATAAATTATATTTTTCGTGCTTGTTTTTCCGTAGCTTCCGGTTATAGCTATTTTGATTAAATTTTTGTTTTCATTTATAATTTTTTTTGCGTTTGTAATATATATTTTGTTGATTAGTTTTTCAATCGGTTTATCAATTTCTAAAACTAAAATATTTAGTAATGGATGAATTAATAATAATATATTAATTGAAAATAAGATATGTTTAATATTTATTAAGAATATTCCATTGGTTATTAAAATTAAAATTAGTATTCTTTTAATTCTTTTCGTTATTTTTAATTTTAATATTTTCTTCTTTTGATTGATTAAATAATACATAAAGACACAAATAAAATAAATATATAAAATTAGTTTTTTAATAATTGTTAATTTATAAAAAAGAATAAATATTAAAAAAGTTATTAACCATAAAAGATATTTTTGGTAATATTTTTTGATGTAATATTTCATTAAATGATTTTTATAGTGATTTTGTTGTAAGATAGTTAAATAATGATAATTTAAATAAAATAATAAAATAATAGTTAAGAGGATTATTATATAATTCATCTTTATTCCTCAATAAATTTTTTTATTAATACATTTACATTTTGATATTCATCAATATGAACGAAGTGACCAGCATTTTTAAAAATTGTTAACGTACTATTTTTAATTAATTTTTTAAATAGATATGCATCGCTTATTTTTGTTTCTGTGTCATTTTGTCCCCAAATCAATAATGTTTTCGATGCAATTGTTTTAAGTTGTTTTGTTAAATCTTCATTGATTATTTTAACCATTGTGCTTTTTAAAATTGTGCTTGCATTTTGATAATCACTACTTCCATTTGTTTTTATTAAATAATTATATTCAACATAGTTTTTTGTTAATTGATACCATTTTTTCTTAATTTTGTAGTTTATTATTTTTAGTTTTTGTTTAATTGTCTTTTTTTGTTTTATTCCCGCGCTTGCGATTAAAATTATTTTATCGACATAGTTTGTTTTTAAATATTTGATTATTACTCTTCCACCAAAAGAATGGCCAATTAGAATTGGATTATTGATTTCCTTTTCCTTAATAAAATCTTTTATTAAATTTACATAATCATCTAATGAATATATCTTTAATTGTTCATTTGATTTTCCAAATCCAGGCAAATCAATTAAATATATATGATATTGATTTTTTAAAAAATTTACTTGATTAATAAATGTATTTGAAGAATTGCCCCATCCATGTAAAAAAATAATTTCTTTTTTTCCGCCTTTATATTCTTCATAATATATATTTAAATCTTGATATTTAAATGTCATTTTTATCACCTTAAAATATTATATGAATTTTGTTTTTAGATATGATGTTTATTAATATTTATTTTTTAATTGCATATATTATTATGAATTAATTTTTTTCGGAGGCAATATGTATAAAAATGATCATTATCCTTTTCAAATGATTAAACTACCCTATGAATTTTTTGAATTATCACCTTTTTTAAGTTCCGAGAATTTAAAAAATCATTATTTAATTTATTATCAAGATTATTTAAATCGTTTGAATAATTATTTAAGTAATCATTTAGATTATCAAAATTTAACATTAGATGAACTTTTATTTAATTATAATGTTTTTCCAAAAGAATCACGAAATGAATTATTAAAATACGCTGGTGGTGTTCATAATCATCAATTATATTTTGAATCAATGAGTAATAAATCAAAATTAAGAAATGGTTCTTTTAAGTCCGCAATCATTAATAATTTCGGTTCATTTGAAAATTTTGAATTAAGCTTTAAGGAAAAAGCTAAAAGTTTAAATTCACATGGCTTCTTATTTTTAGTTTGTGATGAACATGGATTGTTATCGCTTTTTCCTTGTCCAAATGATGAAACTCCTGTTCCCCTTAATTTATGCCCAATTATGGCAATTGATTTGTATGAACATGCATATTATTTAGACTATTTAAATGATTTAGATGCATATGTTGAAAATTTCTTATCCCATTTAAATTATGATTATATTGAAAAGCAATATGAAGAATGTTTAAAATATATCGCAAAATAAAAAAATGAGAAAACTTTTTTAGTTTTCTCAAGTGTCTTTATATATATCTTATTAAATTTAATAATATTGTTCCAATTATAAATGAACTTGCATTTAGAATTATACTTATTTTACATGCATATTTTTTATTTTTTATGATTAAATAATATAAAATTCCTTCAATGATTATAATGATAATTTCTAATATTATTAAAATGATAATGTATACTATAAAATTATCTGTTAATAGTTTAAGAATTAAATTTAAAGGGATATTGGTGAAAATATTTATAAGTAATGAATATTTAATGAGTCTTTGTTCTTTTAGGACAATTAAAGCAATTCCTTCAATTAGTATTGTTAAAATTAATGCATATATTATTTCTTTCATTTAATTATTTTCTTTCGTTGTAAAATAAATTCCATAAACCGATAAAATTAAGCAAATTGTTATTAAAATAATATAACTTATTTGGTTATACTCATAAATCAAGCCTAAAGCAACACCAGGAAATAGCATCGCCGCAAGAACTCCAAAATTAAAACCTTCGTGGTTTTTGTTAATTTTATTTAATTCATATAATGTAATTGGCATACTTATATTTATTAACATTGTTCCAAGAATCATTAAGAAAACGACATTGTCAAAAAAGATTAAAATTACTCCTGTAAGAATCATTGTTATAAAGATTACATTTAAACTGCCAAATTTATCTCTAAGTATGCCGCCAATAAATTTACCAAATGCACAAGCAATTGCTAGAATAACAATTAGTGTTAAATTAATTGTAAAATCGTAATGAATAATTTTTCCAACAAATGATCTAATGAAAACAATAAGAACTAAGAAAAACCAAATTATTTTTTTATTTGATTGTGTTGTTTCTTCTAAAACTATTTCTTTATTTTCAATTAGTGGTAAAACTAAAACTAATAAAATAAGATAAATAAAGATACTAATTGTGTAAATTAAATTATATTGATAAAAGTTACTGCCAATCATAATACCAATTGTTCCTAAACTTACAAAAAGACCTAAATGTGATGCTTTATTTGTCGAAATATTGGTACATATTTTTCCTCCTGCCACGTGGAAGATTTGATTGCCAATCCCAAGTAAAATACAAGAAATTGTTAAGTTATTTATTAAAGCGCCAAATAAAATAAAGATAAAGGAGAACAAAAGCATTTCTTTTTCATTATGATATTTATCAACTACTAATCCTGCAATTGGTTGCAGGCAAAAAGCAATGATATTATATAAGAAAAAGATATATATACTTTGTTCAATAAAATTACTTCCTAAAATTCCTACAACTTTAAAACCACATATTAAATCACAGAATAAGTGAATTAGTGATAAAATGATAACAATTATTTTATTTTTCATTTTGGACATCTTGTATTTGATATTCAACTTTTAAATAGACTGTTACGATATATGCGCCACGAATTCCTTCATAATAATTAGTTTCATCGCCATTTTCGAAAGTATATGGAACGGTAATTTCTTGATCGGTATGTGCTTTGACAACTTTTTCGATTTCATAAGAAGTAATTTTGATATTTAATCTTTTATTATCTTCTGTTTTTAATTCGGCGTCATTTTCATTAATATAACGATCAATTTCTGCTTTTAAAATTTCCATTGTTAGAGTTTTTTCTTTTGAAAAATCTAAATAGTTACTGCGATCTAAATACATATAAATTGTTTCGTCAGTATTTGTACATTCGTAAGCTACATATAATTGATCTTTATTTCTATTTTTATTTGATGAACTTCCACATCCGAATGGTAATACCGCGACATCTAAAATCATCAATCCATAAATAAACATTTTAATTATTTTGAACATTTTTTCACCTCTTTTCATAATTCTAATATTTAAATATTTTTTTGTCAATTTAATTGCATTTTGTAAACATTAAATAGATATTATTTATTAAAAAAAATCATTATATAGAGTTTGTCCATACAATGATCTATTTTTATTTATTAATCATAAAGTTCTTTATTTTTTTAGGATTTGCATATATATGAAATTGGTTTTCTAAATATTCAACGACAACTTTTCCTTTTGGGCCTTCTTCGCCATCAATTGTCCATTGCATATCAGGATCACCATTTATTTCAAATTTTGTTTCTCTTAAGTGATAAGCAACACTTAAAAGATTCATACCAATAAAACCTCTTAACATAAATCTAATTACATTGATTGCGCCACTAATTTTATTGTTACTATTTTTAACAATATATATATCAAATTTTCCCGAATTAATTTTCCCATTTTTGTTGATTGGAAAGCCACCAATGCTTCTAGAGTTTAGGATTAATAATAGTGGTGTTTTTATTTTCACAATTCGGTTGTTTTGGGTAAATTCTACTTTTTTAATTGTCGGTTTAAAGAATTCTTTAATTCCGCCTAAATAATATGCTAATTTGCCAAATTTATTTTTCTTTTTTGATGATGTCATATAACTTGTGGAAACAAACGTTCCGGTTGAATTAGTATAGACAAAATATTGATCATTTACTTTACCAATATCATAAGGTATGATTTCACCATATAAGATAACATCTAAGGCTTTTTTTACTTTTTTAGATGAACCTAAGTTCCTTCCAATATCACATACCGTTCCAGCAGGAATATATCCTAGTGGTGGCCGTTTTTCTTTTTGCATAACGCCGCGCATAATATTATTAAAAGCGCCATCACCACCAGAAAAAATAATTGCATCGTATATATCACAAGCTGAAGCAGCTTTGTCGATTAAATCTTGTTGTGATTTTGTTTCATAAATATCAACGATTGTATATTTTTCTAAAAGTCGTTTTTTTATGTAATCAATTTTTTTCTTAATAGTCCCTTTTCCACTACTAGGATTATATATAACGATGCATTTTTTGTCCATATAATTACCCGATTGAGCCTTTCATCTCTAGTTTGATTAATTGGTTGAGTTCAACTGCATATTCCATTGGTAGTTCTTTCGCAAATGGTTCAATGAATCCCATGACAATCATTTCTGTTGCTTGTTCCATTGTTAACCCACGACTCATTAAATAGAATAATTGTTCTTCATTTACTTTTGAAACTGTTGCTTCGTGTTCAATATATGAAGACGCATTACTTATTATATTTGTTGGAATGGTATCGCTTGTTGAAATATCATCTAATATTATTGTATCACATTCGACATGTGATTTGGCATCTGTTGCATTTTTTGTATGTTTTACAAGTCCCCTGTAATTTGTTTTTCCACCACCTCTACAAATCGATTTTGAAATAATCGTGCTAGAAGTGTTTGGCGCAAGGTGAATCATTTTCGCACCTGTATCTTGAATTTGTCCTTTACCGGCAAAGGCAATTGATACAGTTGTTCCTTTTGCATATGGTCCGGCTAAAACGCATGCTGGATATTTCATATTAATCGAAGAACCAATGTTGCCATCAATCCATTCCATATGGCCGCCTTCTTCCACATAAGCTCTTTTTGTGACTAAGTTTATGATATTATCTGACCAATTTTGAACAGTTGAATAGCGACAATATCCTCCTTTTTTAATATATATTTCAACTACCGCCGCATGTAATGAATATTCAGAATATTTAGGTGCTGTACATCCTTCAACATAATGAACGCTTGCGCCTTCATCGACAATTATTAATGTTCTTTCAAATTGTCCCATTTGTTCTGTATTTATTCTAAAATATGATTGTAGTGGTTTTTCTACTTTTACACCTTTGGGAATATATATAAATGAACCACCGCTCCATACTGCGGTATTAAGGCTCGCAAACATATTATCGGTTGTTGGTACAACTTTGGTAAAATATTCTTTAAAAATTTCTGGATATTTTCTTAATGCAGTGTCAGTATCACAGAATAGTACACCCAAATCTTCTAGTTCTTTAATTGTATTATGATATACTACTTCCGATTCAAATTGAGTTGAAACTCCTGCTAAATATTTTTGTTCGGCTTCCATAATTCCTAATTTATCAAATGTATCTTTGATTGCGGTTGGAACATTGTTCCAATCTTTTTCTGTTTTTTCGCTTGACTTGATGTAATATATATATTCATCAAAATTAACACTTGATAGGTCTGGCCCAAATGTTGGCCATTTCTTTTTTGCAAAAGATTTGTAAGCATCCAGTCTTAAATTCATCATCCAGGTAGGTTCGTTTTTTGCCTTTGAAATTGTTTTTACAACTTCTTCATTTATTCCATATCCTGTATCAAAAACATTTTTTACTTCTGTTTTGAATCCGTATTTATAATCTCCGACTATGTTGTTAATATCTTTTTCACTCATCGGTAAATTCTCCTTTTTCACCCGCAATTACAGCACCAACTGCTTTCCATGCAAGTGATGCACATTTTACTCTTGCTGGAAATTTTGATACACCACTATAAACAACTGCTTCTTCTAAGCGTTCTTCATCAAGTGGGCTATCTCCTTTTACAACGCTATAAAAATCATTTATGATTAGATTTGCGTCGTCGATTGTTTTTCCTTTTAATAATTCTGACATAACTGAAGCGGATGAACAACAAATTGAGCAGCCAGTTCCGTTATGTCTTACATCTACGATTTTATCGTTTTCAAATTTTACTTGAACATATATATCATCACCACAAGAAGGATTTTTTAAATGTAGGGTATGATAATTATCATCATCTACTAATCCTTTATTTCTTGGATTTTTATAATGTTCCATTATTACTTGTCTATATAGATTATCAATATTATTCATTATAACCATCCTTTAAAGTATTCTGCTGCTTGTTTTGTAATTTCAATAAATTTATCTATATCTTCATAGGTATTATAAAAATAAAGGCTTGCTCTTAAAGTACCAGTACATCCTAACCATTTTGTTACAAGTTGTGCACAATGATGACCCGCTCTTAAAGCAATATTTGCTTCGTCATATAAAGTCGCAACATCATGTGGATGAATTCCTTTGATATTATAATTTATAATTCCTGTATCAGTATTAAAATTATATATCTCAACTCCTTCAATTTTGCTTAGTTTTTCCATTGCATAGCGAACTAATTTTACTTCATAATTATGAATTTCTTCTAATCCAATTTTTTCTAAATAATGGATTGCTTCTTTGAAGGCAATTGCTTCTGCAATTGGTGGTGTTCCTGTTTCAAATTTGAATGGCGCATCTTTATATGTTACGCTAAATAATTCAACATTGTCATTCATATCGCCACCAAGTTCAACTGGTTCCATATCTTTTAGATATTTATATTTTCCATATAAAATTCCAAATCCCGTTGGGCCTAACATTTTATGCGTAGAAAATGCTAAGAAGTCAACATCTAAATCTTTTACATCTATTTTTAAATGTGGAACAGCTTGTGCCGCATCAAGAACAACAACTGCACCTACGCTATGTGCTAAATTGATGATCTCTCTTACTGGCGTAATATAACCCATTGTATTTGAAACATAAGTTAATGCGACTACTTTTGTTTTATTTGTTAAAACTTTTTTAAAATTTTCGATTGTTATTCTGCCTTCTTTATCTAGTTCTACATATTTTAATTTTGCATTTTTTGTTTTTGCGACATGTAGCCAAGGAAGGCCATTACTATGATGTTCTAATTCTGATGTTATGATTTCATCACCTTCGTTTATAGAAGACATTCCATAACTTAATGCAATTAAATTTAATCCGTTACTAGCGCCTTTAGTATAAACGATTTCTTTTTCTTTTGCGTTTAAGAATTTTGCGACAACGTTTCTAGTTTCTTCGTATTCTAAAGATGCTTCATAACTTAAGTGATAAACACCACGATGAACATTTACACCATATTTTTGGTAATATTCATTCATTTTATCAATGACACATGATGGTTTAAGTGATGTTGCTGCTGTATCTAAATAAACAAGATTGGGATTATTT
>CAYVQA010000010.1:0-2507 GCA_964453965.1 uncultured Staphylococcaceae bacterium | reverse complement strand
GGTTGAACTAAAATTTTTGCATTGTTACTTAGGCTTAAGCCTCTTGCACTTTGTCTTGCATTAGTTGATTTAGCATTTTTTCTAATATAGGCATTATTATCAATATTAATAAATGTATTTTCTTTTGCAATTGCGTATGTTAATAGTTCACTTGTTGTATTTTTTGTTTCATGGTATATTGTGATTTTGCTATTTATATTGGCATTATTTAAGCCTAACATTACAGCCATTACTTTTGCATTTGCACCTTCATTTAGTAAATTGATATTTTCGTTTATCGTATAATCTTTAATTGCTTTTATTACATGGTAGATTTCAACATTTGCGTCTTTTTCAACATCGATATTTAAAGATAATTCTTCATTTTCATTGTATGTTAGTATTGTTAAATTGGCACCGTTTTTGACTAAAATGTTTTTATTAACTGGAGTATCTAACAAGATATAGTTTTCATTTTTTGAAACTACTATTTCACTTGTAGTAATGCTTTTGTATTCTTTCATTTTAATTACTTCCTGTTACTTTTTTTACTGCGCAACTTCCGATACTTACAACTTTTACTTCTTCTTTAGGTAATTCAATTCCTAATTCTTCTTTGATCCAGTCATAGCCTTGTTGGTCTATTTTTGTGATTAATTCTTTTGTTCCTGATGTTACAATTTTACCATTGATCAAAATATGTACATAATCAGTATCTAAATAATCAAGTAATCTTTCATAGTGGGTTATGATTAATGCGCCGAAGTTTTCATTTTTCATATTATTTACATTTTCACCAACAATTCTTAGCGCATCAACGTCTAATCCTGAATCTATTTCATCAAGCATTGCAAAACTAGGTTTTAACATTTTCATTTGAAGAATTTCGTTTCGTTTCTTTTCGCCGCCTGAGAATCCTTCATTTACATATCGATGTGGTAAATTTTCATTCATTTTTAATTCTTTTACGGCTTTATCTAAGGCTCTAATGAATTTAAATAGTGCAATGTTTTCGCCATCATTTAATCTTGCTTGCATTGCGGATTTGATAAATTCTGAATTTGTCACTCCGGCAATTTCGCTTGGGTATTGCATTGCAAGGAAAAGTCCTTTTCTACTTCTTTCGTCAACTGTCATTTTTAATACATCTTCGCCATCTAATAATATTTGTCCTTTTGTGACGTTGTATTTATAATGTCCCATTATCGTTGATACAAGTGTAGATTTACCAGTTCCATTTGGCCCCATAATAACATGGAATTCGCCTGTGTTCATTTCTAGGTTTACGCCTTTTAAAATTTCTTTTCCTTCTACTTCGACATGCAAATCAATTATTTGTAATTTGCTCATAATTCACCTCTTATTTTATTATTTCAAAATCGTCAGTATTAGTCGTATATTCTATGTCACCAACGATATATATTTTTTTATCATTTGTTATAAAGACTGCTTGATAGTCTTTTAATTCTTTTATTTTTTCAATTCCTTTTTCTAATCCTAATCCATAAATTCCTGTAGCTAGCCCATCACATATTGTTGATGAAGTTCCAAAAATTGTTACACTTACAATATTGTTATCAAATGGATAACCTGTTTTAGGATTTAATAAATGATGATAATTAATACCATTTACGGTTATATATCTTTCATAAGTTCCTGATGTTACTGCGGATATATTTGTTAATGGTGTTGTTATTACAGTATACGGTTCATTAGAATCATTTCCATAAAACGGGTTTCTAACACTTATTGTTACTGGTTCTGTTTTGCTATCTCCATAGGAATAAATATTTCCACCTAGATTAATTAAAGCAATATTAATATTTAATGTTTTGATATATTCTAATACTTTGTCTGCCGCATATCCTTTAGCTATTGCGCCAAAATCAATTTGCATATTTTTTTCTTTTAAAGCAATTTTATTATTCTCTTCATCTATTATGATTTTATTATAATCAACAAGTTTTAATTTTTCTTTAATTTCTTCATCAGTAGGAATTTTAGGATTTATGCTTCCTACTTGATTTGATATATTCCAAAGTGAAGAAATTGGGCCAATTGTAACATCAAATGTTCCATCTAAAATTTTTGATAATTCAATTGATTTTTTTGTTAACTCAATAAATTCTTCATTAACTGTTGTATATTTTAAATTATTGTTTTCGTCTAATTCGCCACTACTATTATTTACTTTCATTAAAATTGATTCTTCAATTCCCGCAAATTTCATTTGAATTGTTTGTTCTGTTGAAAAGTTTTTTTCAATATCAAGTAATATTGTATTAATATAGTCCATTTTTTCTTGTAATTGTGATGTAGACATTTTATTTTTATCAAATTGTATTTTTATTTCGCTAATAGTATCTAAATATCCATAATATTGAAATGATTTGATAGTGTAGTTTGGTTTATCGTTTTCTTTGCAGCCAACCATTAAAATTAGAATTGATAATAAGATTATGATAAATTTATTTTTCATTACCTTTATTCTTTCCATTATTTGTATCTAGTATTCCAACATTAATCCA
>CAYVQA010000009.1:22586-32252 GCA_964453965.1 uncultured Staphylococcaceae bacterium | reverse complement strand
TTGCAATATTAAAATTGATATGAATTATGTTTGTGTTAGGGTGTGTTTCTAATAAGTATTGTTTGAAAGCTTCTAATAATTTTTTATTTACCACTACGTCTAACACCAGTTATTACTTTTATATTAGGGGTTCCAACAACATTTTTTACTTTTTCAAGATAAAAATTACGTTTTATCAGTTTCATCAACATCACCTCAACACTAAGTGTGCCACATTTCTTTCCCAAAATCAAATATTTTTCATTTTTTGGAAATAGATTTTTTTAACAAGTGTTTTTAGCTTCTTGTAAAAGTCATAAATTATTGAAATTGCAAATCTAATTTAAGCAGAATATGGCTTTTTAACCTAAAATTCCGTTATAATTGTTACCAAATAAGATAATAACTGAATAAATTAAGACATAGCCTTGGAATAAATCTAAGACTATTTTTATTTGTTTAATAGTGTTAATCTAGTTAGTGAAAATATCACCATAATTATTTACTACCAAATGAAGTAAATTATATGTATTTATAAAAAGGATTTTCATATACATAATTTAAAGTTTTTAAATATAATAATGTGTATATTAATCCAAAATTTAAAAAAAGAACTATCATAATTGATAATTCTTTAATTTTCATAAAATGCTTTTAGGCCTTCTATCATATATTCAATATCTTTAACACCTGCAGTTTCTACTGCACTATGCATAGCAAGTTGAGCAAGACCGATATCTACAGATTTAATACTTACATGAGATAAACTAATACTGCCTAATGTTCCGCCACCTCTAATATTTGAATGATTAGTATAATCTTGATATAAAATGTTATGATCTTTTAAGATTTTTTTGAAACTTGCGGCGGAAGCTGCATCTGTTGTGTAACTTAAACTACATGCGTTTTTTATTACAATTCCCTTATTCATATAAACTGCATTAGTTGGATCTGCTTTTGATATTCCCGCTGGATGAATTGCATGGGCATTATCAGCTGATATAATAATTGAATTCGCAAGAAGTGTTAAATAATATTCATAATTTTCGTTATAGAAAATTGCAATTCTACGTAATGTATCTTCTAAGAAAGTAGAACCTGCACCATGATTTGATCTGCTTCCAACTTCTTCATGATTAAATGATGCATAAACTAAAATATCATTATCATTTGATGAATTTATAAATGCTTTTAGGGATGTATATGCACACTCTAAATTATCAATTTTTGGACTCATAAAATATTCATTGTTTGAACCAACCAATGTCCCTTTTTCTTTTGGATATGTAAATAAATCAGTTGATAAAATATCATCTTCGCTTACATTTAACATTTTAGCAATTTTTTTATTTAAATCTTCACTATCTTTTTCACCAAATATTGGTAGTGTGTCAATTTGTGGATTATATGCATATCCATTATTTATTTCTCTATTTAAATGAATGGCAATATTTGGGATTACAAAAGTATTATCTAAATCAATTAAAACTTTTTTTATATTTTCTTTAGTATTTATAAATGCTCTACCTGCAATTCCTAGTTTTCTATCAAGCCAAGTTGAAAGGATTGGTCCACCATATACTTCCGTATTTAGAAGTTGATAATCGGCTTGAATCATTTTATTATTTGGTTTAACTTTGAAACATGGTGAATCTAAATGGCTTGCGACTATTTTAAATGAACGAGGATTGTTTGGTAATTTGAAAGCAATGATGCTTGCGTCATTTCTAATGATAAAATAGTTTTTTCCTTTTTCTAAGTTATAGATTACTTTTTCATCAAGTTCTATAAAGTTATTTTCAACTAAGATTTTCTTAATTTCTTCCGCCGCATGAAACATTGTTTTAGCATTTTCAATAAAATTTAATAATTCGTTTACTTCTTTCATAATTTTATCCTTTCTTAAAGCGTTTCTTTTAAAGCGTCAATAACATATTTTCTGATTATTTCATTTGTTGATATACCTGTATATGGTTCAAAGAAATATCGATAATAAGTGCCAAAATATACATAATCAATGATTGCTAAAGTGTATGTTTTTGATGTATCAATGTTTTCAATTTTGAAATCTTGATTCCAATACAGATATTCACCATTTCGATTAAAGAAATTTTTTAATTGTGAGCCGCTAATTTCTACTATATATACATAATTATCAAACGGAAATACTTCAAAAATATCTTGCATTTTAATATAGCCGGGATTTATTGTTGTTCTTACGCCACCTGTATTCATAATCGCAAGATCTGCATTTGTTCCTTCTTTCATCGCGTCACACGCAAAATATCCTAATTCACTTCTTGATAAATATGTTGGTGTAAATCCAATGTTTTCATTTCCTTGTTCGATTAATTCTTTATAATTATTGATGATTTTTAATATATCTTCGTCTTCTTGATAGTTGTTTGGATAATAATGTGATATTATTGCTTGATTTAAATTATTATTTGTCTTTGAAAGTTTGACTGATCCAACAGTTAAATTTTTTGTATTGCTTTGAATAATTGGTAAATCATAATTTGTTTGTGTTGTTAGTGTTTCACTAATTTTTTGATGAGTATGTCCACAAATAACAGCATCTGGTAGTAAGTTTTCGCTTAAATAACTTATTTGGTTATTTGTTTGATTGTTATATTCATGAATTGAAACAATAACAAAATCGCATCCTTTATTTCTTAAAGTAGGAACAAGTTTTTTAATTATTGGAAGTGGATCAGTAAAAGTATAGTTTTCTACTTTACTTGTGCTAATTGAAGATGTTAAGTCTTCGCCAATTAAACCAATAATACCAATTTTTTGATTATCTTTTTCAACAATTGTATATTCATCTAACCAATCAGGTCTTGTGTTTGTTCTTTTATCGATAATGTTTGCGGCTAAAAATGGGAAGTTTGCTTCACCATTAGTTAAATCACCATCTTTGTATTCTGCTATTTTTTCTAAGCCCCAATCAAATTCATGATTGCCAATTACAAAACAATCAAAATTAAGGCTATTTAAGACATCTATGAAACATTTACCATATGTCATATTAGATACAAAGCCACCTTGAAAAATATCACCATTTGCAATTTTTACAACAGTGTTTTCTTTTTCGAGAGTTTTAATAATTGTTGCGACTTTCGCAATACCTGGAGTATCTGATGTTGTTTCAAATGCACCATGGGTATCATTTATTTCAAATATAATAACATTATTGTCGCTATTAATACTTATTGTATATATTATTTCATTACTAAAATTACTATATACTTTTTCTTCTTCATTTTTCTCGTTTAAAATAGTTTTAACAGCTCTTATTTTTACTTTTACTTCTTCTGTTGTTTTTATTTTATATTCTGTTTCTTTTGTCATATCTTTTAATTCCCCATTTATATATATTTCGTATTCTTCTGCATTTAAGATTTCATTCCATGTAATAATATTATCATTTAAGATAATTTTAGGAGTGCCTAATCCGTTTATGACTAAATTACAGCTAAATAAAATAAATGTGAATATTGTTATTAAAAATATATTGATAAGTTTTTTCATAAACAGTTTCCTTTTTTGAAAAAAGAGCCACCTTTGTGGCTCTGTTTTATTACTTGTTTCCTTTATTTGCAAGAGCAGCTCTTTTATTGAAACGGTCAATTCTACCAGCTGTTTGAACGAATTTTTGTTCACCTGTGTAGAATGGATGACATTTAGAACATGTATCAACTCTTATTTCGTCTAAAGTTGAACCAGTTTCAAATTCTGCACCACATGAAATACAAATAGCTTTAACTTTTTTGTAATTTGGATGGATACCTTGTCTCATTTTACTCTCCTTCCGCCATAGTTTTGGCAACCATAGTAAGGTCTTAATTTAATTCTTTATAATTATACCATAAAACACTATAAATGTCAAATAAAGCGCAAATAGATAAAATTTTTTTTAAACTTCATTAATTCTGCGTAATTTTTTGCGAAGAGAATTTTTCCCTAAATTATGCAAGGAAAAAGACTACCCTTTTTGGAGTAGCCTTTTTTATAGACAGTTATCTATTATAATAGAGTGGTAATTTGGGCTTTTAAGTTGTTTGCAACGTCAAGGATAAGTGTAGGTTTATATCCTCCTTCGCCATCAGAAACTTCAACTTCATTAACTATCTCATTAATCTTTGCTGTAATAACCATAACAGCTGCAATTTTTTCATAAGGATTGCTAGTTGAATTATAGTCATTTTCAAATACTTCAATTTCATCTTTTATTTGCTTCATGTATTTGATTTCTTTAGTCCATGACCATCTATCAGCAGGATTGCTAATTGATGTTAATTCATCTTTAATTCTTGCATTAACTTTTGTTACTGTGTCAACATTATATTTAATTTCGATTGTAACATCTTCACTAGATGCACCTTCATTAGATTTATATAATGTTGTATTAGAAATTGCACCTTCGAAAATTTGATCAAGTACTGGATATAATAACTCTGATTCAATCATCTTATCAAGAATTGTTCCAACTTTTGTTAATGATGCATCGCTATCATCAATAGTACCTAATTCTCTTGTCATAGAATAAATTCCTTTATTAACAAGTACACCATTTTCAGTATAAGTTCCAAATAATACATCTAATTCAGTTTCCCAATCAGTTACATTGTTTACATTTAATGTAACATTAACACCATTAATATTACTATTAATAACACTATTCATAACTGAAACAACTGGATCAATTATGAAACTATTGCTGTCATTAATTGCAAGTAATACTTTCTTAACAGTGAATAATGTAGAATCTTCTACTAAAGTATTTGCTTTATTGAAGTTTCCAAAATCAATATCAGAACTATTAATAATTGATATCATATTGGCAAGTTTTGCATTTTCAGTTTCCCAAACTGATTTGTTAGACATTGCTGTTTGTTCACTTCTTAACCATGGTGATACATAATCGCCAGTGCCTAAAGTATCAGCAGTGCTTACAATCATTTCAGGAAGTAATACTCTGAATAATGCAGAATTATTCATTGTATCTAATACTTCTTTTATTTCTTTTGCAGTATTTAGATTTTGAATTGTTGATTCAATACTAGATGAACCATCTAAAATATTTAATTTTCTAGCTAAATCGATTAATGCAAGTAATGCGTTAATTTCTTCATCCCATGCACTCATCTTATTAGTTTCTGTTTGTTGGGCATCGCCCGGAACAGTTACATAAGTTACTGTTCCTAGCGTTTTGCCTGTAAATCCAAGTTTACTCATAATTGAATCATTAGTTAAACGAGTGTTAACAGTTTCAATACTGAATAATTTTGAATGATTAATTGCGTGTAAAACTGTTTCTAAGTCTGTACGATTTGCTTCATTTGTGAAGTCAATCTTATCTACTCTTGTAACAATTTTTGCAAGGTTAGGAATTTCATTATTCCATTCTTCAACTGAACTCATAACTGTTGTTGGATCGTTGTCTGTAACGTTATTATATTCAGTCATTAACCAATCACTTGCTAGATCTTCAGCGTTATTATCACGAAGGCTATCCATGATAATTGTTGGAATCATTGTTCTAACAAGTTGTGATTTGTTAAGATTCATTAATAAACTTTCAATTTCAGCTTCAGTTAAGGCAGAAATATCGAATGAGCTTGATGTTGCGCCAACTTTAATAGATTCTTTTAATAGTGCGCCTAAATTATCAATTTCATTATCCCAAGTTGCAGTAGACCATGATGATGTATCTGCAAGTTTAACTTCTGTTCCATCAGATACCATATTGCTTAATGCATCAGTAATTAATGGAGTTTCTGTTAAGGCATTGATATTGAATAATTTAGAACTATTAATTTGTTTTAATAGAACTACTAAGCTGTCTACATCATTTTCAGACATTGTTGCAAAGTCGCTATTTAATTCTTTAGAGTCTAGATAGATTTGAACTAATGTGTCAATTTCCGCATTCCATTCAGCTTTTGGAGCCATTGTAGCGCCATCTGCTAATTGAGCATTCAACCAGTCACTATAGAATTCAGTTACTTTCAATGAACCAATTGTTACATCTAAATCTTTGATGATTGAGATGAATACTGTTCTTAAGCTTGATGTATTATTGATTGCCTTTAATACATTTGCAAGAGCAGCTTTATCAGTACAATTCATAACTGCATCAAAGTTAGGTTTCATACCAGATAATACTTCTATTCCACTATCAGCTACATCACCAAGAGCTCTAATTAAATCTGCGATTGCAGCATTTTCTTTTGTCCATGACCAGCCTTCATTAGCGATTGCTTTCTTAACATTTTCGACTGGATTGATGTTTGCATCTACACTAGATAAGTCAACGCGTTTGAATAATTCTTCATATATTTGTTCACTTCTATTAGCAATTGAACTCATTGTGAATAATTTTTCATAAGCATCAGCGATATGGTTAAATTGTTCTTTAGTCTTAATAGAAATTGCACCGTCTTTATATGCATCGGCTAAAGCTGCAATTCTTAACGTATCAGCTAAAATTAGTGTGTCTGCTTTTAATGTTTCACCATCAGTGTTCTTGATTAAGTTAGTTACTTTTTCACGTACACTTTCTGGAATAATTCTTGATACTTTATCGATTAATTGATCTTTAATTTCATATAACATTACTGATTCATGAATATGTTCTAAGATATCAGCTACTTTATTTAGAGCATCTTTACTTAAGATTGCTTTATTAATTGACTTGTTAGCATAAGCTCCTGTTTCAACTAATGGATTAATTTCTGTAATAATTGCTTTAATTACTTCAACTTCATCAGTTGCAACAACATTGTCACTTAATGTAACTTTTAATACTTTCTTAACTAAGAATCTAAATATTTCTTCTAGATTATCTGTAGTTCCACCATTAACAGATTTCATATTGATTAATAGATCAATTGCATCATTAATGTTTGTAAAGTTAGCAAATACAAAGTCTAAGCTACCACTTGAATAATCAATTGCACTAACAAATTTGCGTCCTGCTGCAAATACAACAGATACTTCATCCATAATATTGTCAATTGTTACACCATCTTTTTCATCAAATACTAGGAATGCATATTCATCGCCTAATGCGCCTGCAAATACCATATTCATAATTGGAAGTGCTAATTGATGTAATATTTCAGATTTCATTGCATCATTGTATAATGCATTAACTTTATTTTCAATAGTAGTAGAAACAGCTGTATCGAAATCTTTTGCTTTAATTGCATTTATAATTTCGCTTGCTAATTCTTTTGCTGGGCTAAATAAGCTTGAAAGAACTGATTTTTCATTTGATAATGACATTGCTGCATAATTAATATCAACTGTTCCAACAATGTATGCTCTTCTAACGATGGCATTTAATATGCGTTCTACTCTAGAAGATACAACAATATGGCTCATCATTATTTCATATGCTTTTACTAATTTTTCATTAGTTGCTGTTTCAGTTGTATCAGCTAAATTGATTGTTCCGTTGGCAAATACACCTGCTTCAATTAATAAGTCTAATACAGCTTTAATATCAGTAAATAAATCATATACTTCTTCATTAGTTAAATCATTTGCAAATGCTTCTTGTGGAACTCCTAATTTGTCAGTTAAACTATAAATGCGATGAGTTACTAAAGCGTTCATTAGAACTGGAGTAACAATCTTATGAGTTTCACTTGTCAAGTAAGCATCAAAGATATTTGCAATCGATTGTACTAATTCAGTTTCACCAAACATTGGTAAATCAATCTTCTTACCATATTTTTGCATTACTTTGAATGCATTAACCATATCAGTTGTCTTATTAGCAAATGTAGCAGCTTCAGCTTTAAGATCTACTATTGCAAATTGATTTTTAACAGAATCTAGTGAGCTTAATACACCAACTTTGCTTGCAATAATACCGATAATATCAACTACTTTACTATTATTATTAATAGTTAAGAAGTCTAGAGTTGCCATAGTATTAATAATATTTGCTAATTCTTTATCTAAGTTATCTTGAACTTCGAATTCAGATAAGTGTCTATTGAATACTACTTTATACATCTTAGCATTAATAATTGAATTAATAATTGTTAATACTTTAGTATAATCGTTCATGAAGTTATCGCTTGTGTAAGATGGATCAAATGATAAGATATCTCTTACAGTTGCAGGTAAGCTTTCATTGTTAATAATTAATTTGTCATAAGCAACAAGTGCTATTCCTTTTAAGATTAATGAATCTTCAAGTACTTTGAATGTGTCAATAACAACTTTAGCTACTTGTTCTAATGTTGCATAATTTTCATCAAATGTGCGGTATGACTTAATATAATCAACTAATTGTTGTAGTGTTAATGATGTTGAATCTCCAAGAGCAGTTGCCATACCTGGAATAAATACTTCAGCTGCATCACTTAAGATTGCAAATTCATCACGGTAATTAATTGTTGATAATGTACTTCTTACTTCATCAGTTATATAAATAACTTTTACGTATTCAAGAACATTAACTATTAATTCAGTCATATCACTTATTGCATGTAATACTGCAACTTTGTCTAAGATTGTGCTAATTGTAGGTTGATATTTAACTAAGTTAATTGTGCGAACGCTAATTGTATTATTCTTAAGAGCTCTTAAATCACTTTCTAAATCTACAGCATCTAAAGTTCTTAAGATTGCTGTTAATGATTTAACATCTTCAGTCATTTGATCAGCTGTTAAATTATTAGCAATTACATTATTGAATCTTCCACTTGCAAATGTATCAGCTTTACGATCAGCATAGCCTAAAACTAAGCTATAAGCCACTCTTATTGTTGATGTTTCTGCAACTTTATCAATTGCGTCTGCAACTCTTGTAATATTATGATTTTCAATCATCATACTTCCAAGTTTAGTAACTGTTAAACTTCTTATTTCAGATGCATATCTCATTTCGCCGATTACTATATCAAGTACTGTTTTAATTAATCCGCCTAATGAATCAGCATCTTTATTAATATCTAATTCTACAGTTGTTGTTAATGAATATTTATTTTGTACTTTTTCTAAAACTTTATTTGCATCATATTGAGCTAATTCTGTTCCTAATAACTTAACAATTGCTGGTGTTAAAGCATTTACAAATTCATCTGTTAATTCAGCTCTTTGAGTATTCTTATATGCATCTTTTGCATATGTTACTAAACCTGTTGTTAATGTATCTGCTGTTAAGTCTTTTACTACTTCTAATGCTACTTTTGCATCACTTATTAATGAAGCGTTGCTTGTATATACTACGCTTAAGTCTGCGTATTCAGCTATTCTTGAATCTGCTATTCTGCTGTATACAACTTCAGTGTATAATTCTGTTCCATGTTTTTCAATTGTTTCTAATGCTAAGCCTTTTTCAATGATTGTAGCTATTACATTTACATTACTATCTGTTACATAGTCTTTGTATGTATTTCTTACTTCTAGGTATTCGCCTATTGTTCTTAAGCCATTTTCTTTTCCTAAGCTTATTACATCTTTTACGATATCTAATACAATTGGTGTTTCATGTTTCATATTAACATCTGATATGTCAGTTGTTATTCCAAGATATTCATTTAATGCTTTTGTTATTGCTTCGGCTATATTGCCTTTTAACGCATTTAGACTCTTTTCTTCTTCTGTTCCGATTACTGCTTTTAATACTTTTTCAATTAATGGATATAATTCTTCTAATTCTAA
>CAYVQA010000009.1:20778-22486 GCA_964453965.1 uncultured Staphylococcaceae bacterium | reverse complement strand
AAGAATATTTGTCGCAACATACATTAATGTATCTTTAACTTCTTTAACATCTTTACTGAAGTCTAATCTATTTGTAACATTTTGAATTGATAATAACGTATCATCTAATTGGATTGAATCCATTACTAATTGTACGATATTTTCTTCTTTATTAGCCACATATTGTGTAGACGCAATAGTTTCATAAAGTTCTCCGATTGCATCTGCTAATAATGGATAATCTAATGGAGTATTAGTGTTAAATCCATCTAAGTAATCAGCAAGTTTATTTTCATATACATCAATAATCTTCTTAACAATAATTCTAACTTCCATCATTAATGTAACATCTGTTAATTCATTATAGAAGCTTACATCTGTTAATTGACCGATTAATGAATCTTTATCACTTACATAATTATCTCTTAAGTAATTTGCTACAGGCATTGCAAGTTTGTCTAAAATTGTTAAATCAATTAGGTCTTTTAATGCTACAATTGCTGCTGGAACTAAACTCATTTTTTCAACATTAATGATATCAGAAATATAAATGATTTCATTTTCAGTAAGTTTATTAGCTACATCTTTTACTGCTTTTGCAATTGTATTAACTTCGCTTGCAATATCAATATCACTTAAATCGATGTCATTTGCAACTTCTGCTGCACTTAAGTATTCAGAAATGAAGTCGGCTAATGAATCTTTTGTAAGATTAAGAACAGTTAATGTTGTTAATGCTTTTGCAACAATGTTTGCAGCTTTAACATTTTCAACAATATCTAAATCAAATTTTTCATTTGCATATTTAACTGCATCATTATTTGTAGCTTCTAATACTAATTCAAGTAACGCATCTAAATCTTTAACGATTTCATCGTTAGATAAATTATTTGTTGAGAAATAATTTTCAAAACGACTTCCAAGTTGTGGAACAATTACATTTGCTTTTAGAATATCAACACCTAATTTATATGTAATATTTGCTGTTGTTGTAGAAGTAAATTCAGCATTTTGAATAGCTAAAATTGCATCTTTAAGAACTTCATCAGTTAATACTGTATCCATTAAAGTGTTCATATTAAAGTCTATATAATCAGCACCATATTGATAATCTGTAGACATAACTGCATCTAAAACTGAAGTAATAGATTTTGCAAGTTTGTTTGCATCATTATGTAAATCTAATATTTCAGTTATATCATTAACACTATATGAATGTTCAAGATTTACATTTTCTAAAACATCAAGTAATGTTGATACTAAATCTGCTTCATGATATGCAACATACTTAGTTGATAATACTTTTTCTAATAAATTAGTTATTGTTTCACTACTATAATTAATAACTGTAGTTCTATTATTATTTGTATAATCTAAATAGATATCTACTGGTTTAATTACTGCTAATTCTTTTAATGCAGTGATTACTGGTTTAATATCAGCGATTAATTCTTTTCCAGTTTCGTATCCTAATTCTGCTAAGTATCCATAATCACCAAGACTTGCTTTTACATCTTCTTCATACATTCCATATACTGGTAATGCTGCTACTTCTAATGTCTTAAGGTCTAGTAATTTTTCAATTGCACTTAAGCCTTTTTCATAGATTGCGTTATTGATATAATCGCCTGCTTCTACCCAGTTCATTAAATCATTTACTGTTAAATTATTTGCTTTTGCAGCTACTTTTAAGCCTGCTACTACATCTTCTAATGCACTATTGATTATT
>CAYVQA010000009.1:0-20678 GCA_964453965.1 uncultured Staphylococcaceae bacterium | reverse complement strand
TTGATTATTACTACTTCTTTTTCATAATCTACATCGGCTAAATCACCATTGAATGATGTTCCGATATATTTATTGAATAATACTTCTGTTATTCTTGGAAGTGTGTATGTTATGACATTTAATGATTCTACTTTCACTAATGCATATTTAACAACTTCTACTGCATTATATACATTTACAGAATAAATATCATTTATATGGTCATATGCATTTTCAACACCATATATTACAATTGCTTTACTTACGATGTCTAGAACAGTTCTATAATCGCTTGCAATTTGTTCTTTTGTTAATGTTGTTGTATTGATTAATTCTTCGAATTCTGGATCAATTAAATCTGCTAATAAGCTTCCACCATAGTTAATACCATTTCTGTATGCGATTTCAACTACTGTTGTATCGCTTGCAAATACTAACGCATTTACAACATTAGCCGCAACTTCATCATCGATAATTTGGTTAACGAAATCGTTAACGTCAAGTGAACGATAGTCAGATGCATATGCGTAAAAGCCATTTACGAAGTATGCTTTTAATAAACTATTAACTAATTTATTAAGTGCTCCTGCATCTTGGCCTAAATTTAACATTTCTGTTATTTCTGCTTTAGTGTAAGAAAGATTAATGCCTGATGCTTCTAATACATCAACTAATGTAGAAACAAAGTCTGCTTCATGATTTGTAACATATTTAGTCTTTAGAATTACTTCTAGTAAGTTACTAATTGCTTCATGTCCATAATCAATTGTTATATCTTTAGATTCATTTGCAAACTCTAAGTAAAGTGATGCAGGACTAATTTCTGCTAAATCTTTTAATGCTTCTAAAATTGATGTAATATCAGTGATTAATTCTTTTCCTGTTTCATATCTAAGTTCAGCTAAATAGCCATATTCACCAAGATTTGATACTAAATTATCTTCTAATGTGTCGTATACTGGTAATACTACTTTTTCTAAAGTCTTAAGTTCTAATACTTTTTCAATTGCAATTAAAGCTTGTGTATAAACTGTATCGTCAATGAAGTTATAATCATTAATCCAGTTAATTAATTCACCATAAGTAACTTCTTCACCGATTGTTAATTGTAATGTTTCTACTAAAATATCAATTACAGAATTAATTGTAGCAATTTCAGTTGTATAGTCTACATCTGCTAATTCTTTATTTAAGCTTGATCCTACAAAACTATTGATTGTTACTTCAATCATTCTTGAAAGTGCTGTTTCTGTAGTATTTAATGCATTGATTGTGATAACTTTTTCTAATGTATATTTAGCAATATCAGCAATTTTGTTAATGCTAATATCACCATTATTGAATAATACATGATCATAAAGCATTTCAGAACCATAATGTTCAACAATATATCTAACGATACTAACAACTGTTAAATAATCTTCTACAACTTGTTCTTTCTTGAAACTTGATACATCAAGTAATTCTTCAAATTCACTATTAACTGATTGAGCAAGTAAATCTGCAGCTAAATCAAAACCAAAACGATATAAAGAGTTAACGATTGATGTTTCTTTGATTGTTTCGAAAGCATCTACTAATTGAACGGCAACTTCATCTTTAACTGCTTGAAGGATGAAATCATTAACGTCAAGTGAACGATAATCTGATGCATATTTATAGAAGTCATTAGTAAAGATTGCTGTTTGAATGGCATATACTAAATTTCCTAATGCTTTTGCATCGCCAGGTAAGTCTGCCATATCATCTAGTTCTTCGGCAGTGTAAGGAATATCAAGATTGAATGCTTTATAAGCATATTCAATGATGTCAACTTCTTTTACTTTAACAATATTTGTTTTTAATAATGTTTCTAATGTGTCTGCAATAATTCTTGATGTGTAATCGATTGCTATTGCATGGTCAGCATTTATGAATTCTTTAAAGTAGTCAGGAATATTTTCTTCACACATATTGTTTAAAATACCTGTGATAGTTGTAATATCGGCTCTTAATAATTCAGGATTATATTTTTCTAATGATGCTAAATCTTTAATATCACCAGTTAATCCTTCGTAAACGAATTTATTATATGCTGGAATAATTGCATCAGTTAATAATTTAGATGTATTTAATGTATTAACTAATGATATAATTGAGTTAATTAATTCGTCTGTAATTAAACCTAAATTAATTGCATTATTTACAATGTATTCTTGGTTGATAACGAAATAATAAATTGTTGAGATATTAACTTCGTCTCCAAATAATGCTCTTAAAATATCATAAATATTCGTGATAACTTGTGCAAATATTTCTGCTTGATTTTCAAATGTTACATTGTCAAAATATTTATATTCTCCTTCAGGAATTGTTATATCAACAAGTTCTAAAGCAGCAATAATTAAAGCTTTTGAATCATTATTAAGTAAATTTAGGTTGAATAAATCAGAAACGATATTTTGTAAATATACTTTATTCGTAACATTACCATTTATTAGATTTAAATCTGCATTATGATAATAGTCAAGTGCACCAAAGTCTAATACTTCTAATACGATATCTAAAATTGAATGTAAATCTTCTATTACAAGTGAAGTTGTAGTGCTTCTTGATGCTGGTGTAAACGCTAAATATTTATCAAGATCAATTGCATTGATTAAAGTTTCGTATTCACTAGGTACTAATTTTCTAATCATACCATTTGCGCCTTCAAGAGTTGCGCCTACTAATGTAGTATTAATTATGTTGCGAAGTGCATTAACTAATGTTTCTACATTTTCATTTGTTAATAATGCATCAATTTGGCTTTGTTCAATAGTTTGTGAACTTAAGAAATCTAAAACATCATTATATGATTTAAACATCCATGCATCACTAGTTAAAATAACTGAAAGTTCTTCATAGAATGCTTTTACTTTTGTTGCATCGCCTGCTAAGTTAATCTTATTAGCATTGATTGATAAATCAACTGTTTTATTTAAATAATGAACTAATCCATTTAAGTTATCGTTTAAAATATTTAAGCCGAATAAATTATCAATTATTTGATTGAAAGTTGTTGTATCACTATAAGTGATTGTATTACCAAAGACAAAATTGTATGCTAATTTAACTGTATCAACTACTGTTAAGATATCATTCATTAAAGCATCTTTTGCAGCTTGAATTGAAGTTGCATTATTTGCATATGAATTTACATCTATACCATATTGACTAACAATTTCAGGAGCAAATGATATATATGCAGCATATAATAATTCTCTAACTGGAGCATTGTCAAGAATTGTATTAACAATTTCGATTACTCTGTTAATTGTATCTGTTTCATAGATTACTGAGAATGTTGAAATATATTCATTGTAATAATTGTAGAATGAAGTATAATCAGAAATACCTACGCTTTCAAGTAAATCAAAGCTTAATTCAATTAATTCTTTAATTGGTTCTTCAAATGCTGCTAATGTTACTTTATCAAAGTCAACATCATTTGTATTTAAAGAAGGTACAAATGTTTCTAATATTGCTTTAATTAAATCCGATGTTGGTTCTCTTAAAATATTTAAGTTGAAAATTGTTGAACCAATTTCATGAACTAATTCTTCTGCATTTTGAGGTAAAACAAATGATTGAATACCGTTTGCAAAAATGCCTACCGCATCAAAATCTTTTATAACGATTAAAACAACATCTAAGATATCAAGAATATCAGAAATTAATTGTTCACCTGTAAGTGTATCTAATGCTAATGCTTCATATACTGGATTATCAATTTGAACTGTTTTTACTACTACTGCAACACCAGTGATAATGATAACTTTTCCTAAATCTAATTCGACCATCTTTTGTAGACCTTCTACTAAAGCTTCGTCGTTATTATTTTTGTCTAATAAGTTAATTAAATCCGCAATGTCATCTTCAGTTAATTGTTTACTGAAATCATTAAGTGTCTTAAAGATGAATTGTTCATCACTTAAGAATGGTGCGAAATATTCATAGTAAATATTAGCTAAAGTTTCACCATCTTCTTTTAATTTTATTGTATTTAAGTTTTCAATTTCTACATCTGATTTAACGATATCTAAAACATATTTGATTACATTTTCCAATTGTCCATTTGCATTTAGATAATTAATGCCAAAGATTGCGTTGATAATCTTGCCAATTGCAGGACTATTATAATCAATAACACTACCATTATAAATACCTATAACGTCTAATTCTATTACATGATCAATGATACCAATTATTGCATTTAAGTCATCTAAGAATAATTTTACATTGGCATTATAAATTGTATTAAGATCAACTATATTAGTTGGAATGCTTTGTTCTAATGTTGGAAGAACTAATTTGTTATATACCGGGAAGAATAATTCTTTTACTAATGATAAATTAACAATATTGCTTAATACATTTCTTACAGCTGTTAATGTTTCATTTTTAACAAGACGAGTCATAATTTCATCATTGTTAATTATTGTTGTAACATCTGATATATAAGTAATTTCTAATTCATCTAATGTATCTTTGATGATATCAAAAATAGCTAGAATATCTTCTTTATCATCTTTCCAAGTAATTGAATCGTAATTGATTGTTGCCTTATCGATTCCTAACATTTCAAGAACATAACTTAAATAATGATTTTCATCGCCATCTAAAACATTTAAGTATAATACTTTTTCAACTACGTCTCTTACAAGTGTAATAATTGAGGTATTAAAATCATATAAGTTTCCATCTAATGTTGTTGTGATTGCGTCTGCAACTTTATAATCTGCAACCATTCTAACAATTTCAGCAATTGTTGCTAAATCTTCTTGTAATTGTTCATCTGATTTAGTTCCTAATGGTTTTAAGATATCCATTAAAGTGGATGCATAGTTTATACCAATTGGTAAAATATTATTTACTGTTTCAAGTGATGTAATTAAATCAATTACATCTGCAACTAATTCAATATTTTCGTTAGTAATTATTTTCTTTAAATCAGTTCCAAGGTCAATTGAAGTTATTTTCTTAATTGTTCCTAAGTCAGTGTTTTCTAAAATTTCAATTATGAAATTAACCGCTAATTTGATTGTTGTAAATTCTTTACTGAAGCTATAGTCAGCAAATTGTTCTGGTGATGTTGCTTCGCGGCTAACATTTAAAATTTGAGCTAAATAATTCAATGCAAACGACAAAATCTCTGCACTATTATTTTCTAAAATATTCAATTTCGCTAGGTGATCAAAAATTCCTGTTACATGTGCTTTATTAGTAACGATATCAATGTCACCATCAAATTTACCTTCGTTATAGAATTCAATTACGCCAAGTTCTACAACATCTCTTACAATGCCTAAAACTTCGCTTAAATCACTACTAATTTCTTTTGGAGTAATATCTGCTAAGAAATCAAGTCCCCATTCAGGAATAAATGTTGCAATCGCAAATCTAATTCCTTCTGGTAATAATCTTGATAATGTTTCTGACTTAGCAACATTATCTAATACATCAAGAACGTTTAATGCATTTTCAGTAGTAATTAAAGCCATTGGATCAGCACTTACAGCATCAATAAATTCTTGAATTGTAGCGTAGTTATTGTATCCTAATCCTCTTAATAATTCAACGACTGGGCTTACTGTTGCTTTAATTAAATCTGCTTCAGCGTACCAATCAATATTTGTTGTATTGATGTTGTTTAAGTTAATGTCTAAGTTTGTAATTTGTTTAACGAATCTTAATGCATCTTCAAAAATAACATCGCCTAAGCCTCTATAGAAATGTAATTCTAATGCAGTATCAATAATCTTAGTTACTTGAGCTTTTGTTAAATGTACTGTTTCTTTTTCGAAGTATTCAGTTACTGCTCCTGTTTCATAAATTACTTTTATGATATTTACGATTCTCGTTAATTCATTGTCTAAGTTTTCTGCTGGGATTTGTTTTAATGATTTTACTTCTAATCCCATGTTTTCAAGCATTGTTGAACCAAAAGTAACTAAATTAGGTAAAATTGCATTTAGAATTTGTATTTTTGTAACTTCGTCTAATACGTCAATTACAGCATCTCCTAAATCTTCTGAATAGTTAAGAGCATCTAGAGATAATGCTGATAAATCGCTAACTCTTAAAATATCTAATGCATATAATGCATCTACGATATATTTAAAGATTCCTTCACTATTTCCTAAAACATCTTTTAAGTCATGTCTTAACATTTCTTCTGTAATTGTTGTTGAAGTAATTGTTAATCCATCAATGTTAAGTGCTTTTACATATTCAGCGATTGCAGGGCTTGCAGTTTTTAAAATATTTAATTCTGAAAGCTTTACAAATACAGGTGAAATTTTGTCTAAATTTTCAATTGCAATTTCGTCTATATGGAATGTACCATCGTAGAAATAGCTAATTAAATCTGTTTCGTTAACGACAATTCTTACTGCTTCGATTATTGTAATTAAGTCCGAAACAATTTCATCTGCACTATATGTTGTAATTTTTAATGCATCTAAAGCAGGGTTAATATTTTCTGGTAACATTGGATAAATCATTTGTTCTAGTAAATCTGGTAATAAAATACCAACAAGTTCAATACCCACTAGTTGTTCAACTGCGTCGATTGCATAATTAATTACCATTCTGTTGATGAATTTATCTTCAATTTCATCCATTAAATTTTCAGATTTTAATAATCCAAAAATGTCAGCAATTTTAATATAATCTGTTTCTTCTAAAATTCCTTGAATTTTTGTTAAGATACCATCTTTTTCATCATTAAATGCATCAACAAATTCATATAGATGTTTGTTTTCAATTTGTCTGTATGCATTTGTTGAAAGATCAATATTGATTAAACCTAATGTTATATCTATTACATCTGCAAATTTTTCTTGGAAGATTTTGATTTCTGGGAATACATCTAGAATATCTCTTAAACCTTCTATTGTTGTATCTGTAATTTCATATTCAGATTCAGTGATTTTTCCATTGTTGTAAATTTCGATTGCGCCTAAATCAACTGCTTTGTGTAAAGCATATAGTAATTTAGAAATATCATTTGCTAAATCAACACCAGTGAAAATACCTTTTTCATTGTATTTGAAATGCTTAATATCTAAAATTGGTTTAAATTCTTCAGGAATTGCTGCTTCTAAATATCCATAATAGATACCTGGAAGTAAAGCAGAAAGTAAAGTTGCTGGAGTAGTATTTAATGTTTGATCTTTTAAGTTATAAGTACCAAAGATTGCTTCTAAAGCATCTATTACACCATTTACTTTATTATCATCAAGAACAAATTCTAAGAATTTATTCATGTTGAATTCTAATTTACCTTCATTGAATAATACTGCATTTAATGCACCATCATCTTCGATTACTTCTTCAATGATTGCAGTAACTAGTTCATCAATTTTATTTAAATCGCTATCGTAATCAATTGGTCCACCAATTAATGTACTATCTAAATCGTGAACGTCAACCTCAACTTTTGTTGCTAGTTTTAAAACAATACGGATAATTCTTCCACGGTAATCTTGTGGTGTTTCTCCATCTGTATAAACTAATAATTTTGATTTAATTATTCTTTGAATGATATCGCTTAATGCATATGTATCTTTATCTTTACCAACTTTTGCTGAATATTCAGGGTTTTCAGTTGTTAATTTTAATGCCGCAACATCTTTAAAAACTTCAATAAAGTTAATTACTTCTTCTCTGATTTCATCTGAAGTTAATCCATCAAATAAAGGTAATTCGCCTAATTCAGAATCAATTTCAGTTAATTTTGGCATTAGATATTTATCAACTGCATTAGGAATTGCTGTTAAGAATAATTGTGATGGTGTTTCGTCATCAAAGAATACTTCAACTGCTTTGATTACTAAATCAATGAAACGTCCATTTTCATCTTGAAGTAAAGTTTCCCAATCAAATTTGAAGTTTGCGATATCAATGATATCTTCTTCTTGATTAAGTTCTTTTTTCAAGGTATCATTTAATGTTAAAATTTCGCCATAAACATCTAATAATCCTTTGATGTTTTCTTTTTCAACATTCCAATTAACTTGTGACCAATCGCTTCCTGGAAGTAAGAATTCAAATTTGTCGATTGCAGCTTCTAATAAAGCTGTTTTTAAATCTTCAAAACGTCCTTTGTATTCTACTGAACCACCTAATAATTGTAAACTAAATAATTCATCAACAATTGCTTTTAAAGTATCGATATCATCTAACTTCATTTCTTTAAGGTCTAATGATAAAGCGTTTATTTCGCTTGCAAGTGATGCAATTTTTACAATTGCTTCTAAATCATGCTGCCACATCAATTTAACATTGAAGTCAGCAGATTCTGCATATTGAGCACCTGTTAAAGAAATAATATCTGCAAACATTTCTAATGAATTATCTACAAGTTGTTTGTTGGCAACTGCATCCGCAATTGGTAAAATTACTTGTGCAAATAAATTTACATCTTCGTCAACTTGACCATTCGGTGCGCCTACTAAATAACTTAATAAATCAATTACAGCGTCGCGTTTAGTTTCGTCTTTTAATAATGTTTGTAAATATTCTAGATTTAAATTTGAAAAATCATTTAAACCAATTTCTAATTTAACAAAGCAATCATAAATGTCTGCAAAGTTTGCAAGTTCTGTTGACCAATTGATTCCATCTAGTTTTACTTCAACATTTTCGCCAACTAATTTTTTAACTTGATCCATATTTAAAGCAAATTTAATTGCAATTGGCATAATTTCATTTACTAATCTTGTAGCACCTAAATTTGTTAAAACTCTTCTAAGTGGTTCGCTATTAAATGCTAAAATGTCAATTTCTTCTGCAAAGAAATCAGTTACAATGATTCCATCACGAAGAATATCGCAAAGTAATTCCCAATCATGATACCAGTTAACATCTACTAATGTTGCAAAAATATCTGTAATTTCTTCGTTAGTAAATCCAGCATTTGCTAATTGATCTTTTAAACTGTCCATTGTACTCGCATATTCAATTCCAATTGGAACGATTGCTGGGACAAGTTTTGATTGTTTTAATAATTTGAATGCTTCATCCATTTCTTCTGGATGATTAATTGCATAATCGTAAAGTTTTAACTCACCATTTTCGTACATCGGCGCAAATTTATTTGCTACTTCAATGTATAAGACTATTTCTTTTGGTAGGACTATTTTTTGACCATCTAATTTGACTGTCAATAAGTCTTCAAACATCATGTTGCTTAAATCGTCTTCAAAGAAGAACGAAGAAAAATCCATGAATTTTCCTAAGAAACTATCTTGGTAAGCGTATATGTATTCATATACTTGGTCGATGGCAGAGTTTGTTTCCGCAACATTTCTTTCATCGTTTTGTCCGTTCATTAATTCATTTACCGCTTTTAGCGATTCTGAAGATACAGAACTAGCGATTGTGATAACACCTGAAATTGGCACAAAAATCAACATTAAAGCTAACATTGCTTTTGCGATACCAACACCGGCACCCCACCAACGTAATTTTGGTTTTCTCTTGTATGTCGTAGGTTGTTTATCTACAGTAACAATCGCGTTAGATGAATTATTGTTATTGTCATGTGTAACAGTAACGTTTTCTTCTATCACAGGTTGCTTAACCATAGTTTTAGGTTCCTTCGGACGGCGTTTTTTCGAGCACAATCTAATTATAAGTGTAATTAACCCTGCAATCATTCTGATTAGTAATACGATAAAACGGCATACTAATACAGTAATAATTACTGATAATGTACCAATAATTAGTAAGGCTGCGCGTAAAACGCACGATACAATGTCATATAATGCTTGATAAGCTTTTGTTCCTTCAACAAATAATATATCCGCATTGTCGATTGAATTCTTTGCAAACGCAAGAATTAATTCCCAAAGGGTATTATATTCGTAGTCAGAGCTTATCAATTGATCTATTGTTGGTGAATATTTGGTAATGTCCGCAGCTAATATTTTATCAACATTGCCGAAGCCAATCCAAACAAATCCTAACAATAGCAAAAGAATGGTAATCCATACAAACTCGCGTTTTCCACCAACGCAAAATCCAATGATTCCCATTAGTACTATAAACAAGATCACTCCTAATCCTGCAAATAGCATTAAATCGTTTGCATTCATCAATTGTACACCTCTTTCCTGATGATTTTACTTTCTTATTTTACCAAAAAAAGAAAAATTTTGCAATTAATAAGTTTTATTTTCGTTCATTTTGGACGTTTTTTTTAAAAACGTTTTCTTTTTTTATTTTTTAAAAGGAAATATTCGATAAAACATTTTTTATTAATTAATTATATTTTTAAAAAAATTAAAAAAGAACTTTGGAACTATTTTTAAGATATATAAATTCATAAATTAATGAAAAAAAGAACTTAGATTTTTTATCCAAGTTCTTTCTATTTACTATTTTTAATTAATGAAAACTTTTAGTTCTGGATGCTCTTCAAGTACTTTTTCTAATGCTTTTGAAGTTATTATTCCTTTATCTGCAATTGTCTTTAATTCTTCCGCATTTTCTTTTGTTGGCGAAGAAATTGTTTCATCAAGTTTTGTTTTAAAGTTTTCAATAATTTCTATTTCTTTTGTCCAAGACCAATCATTTGTTGGATCTTCATCTTCTTTTGTTGCTTTAATTTTTTGATTAACTAAATCAATATCAGCTGATAAATTCTTATCCGCATCATAATAACTATCTAAATCATTTTTCTTAATGATGTCTTTGATATATGTTTCTGTTTGACTTCTTAATAAAACTGATGTCATTAATTTGTCAATTAATTCGCCACTTTGGGTTTCTTTTGTGAAATCAATTTCATCAATAATCGCTAATTCGTCTTCAAAACTTGTTACTTTTTTAAGAGTTTCTTCATCAACTGAAATTGTAATTTTATTGTTTTTATAATCATCTAAGTTTTTGATATAATCGGCGATAAATTTATAATACGAATCATCATTAATTGTTTGTAGATTTTTTAGTTTATCTAGTATTTTTCCATATTCGCGATAAGTTGTATTTTCATCAATATTTAATATATCAGTATAGATTCCTTCTTCACCAAATAATGTATTGATTTCTTGTTTCCAATTCATATTATCAGGTACAATTAAATAAGTTGTTACAGTACCTGTTTCATCACTTAATTTTTCATTAACAATTTCAATAAAGTAATTTAATTTAATCGATTGAAGTTCTGACATTTTGTCTAAGACATTTTTTATTTTTGAAACTTCACTTACAGAAATTTGATCAAAATTATCAAAACTTAAATTGTAATCTAAGTAAAGTTCTAAAGTTTCAATTAAATTGTTGATTTCTTCTTCCCATTGTTCTTTATGGAAAATTGTTTGTTCTTTTTTAAGCCATTCGCTTTTCCATTCTTCTAGTTCCATATCGGTTAATGTTTTATCAATAATTTTTGGCAATGATTTTTGAAGAAGAGTTGAATTTGTAATTGTTATTAATAATGTTTTTACTTCATCTTTTTTTGTAGTAATTAACTCATCGAAATTGTTTAAATTTTCCATTCCGAGTTTATTTGCTTGATAAACAATTGACGCAAGTGTTTTTCCTTCTTCTTCCCAATTATCGACATTATAATCTAATGATAATCCGTAACTATCAATGAACTCATTTAGGCCAAAATTATTGATTAATTTTTCGAATAATTCTTTTTCATTTCCTTTGATGAAGCTTAAACTTAATAAATCAGTAATAAGCAATTTTAATTTTTCTTCATCATCTAAAATATTTGCATTTTCATCTTCAAATAAAGGAATTATTTTTGTAAAGACTGTAAGATCGTTTTTTAATTTTTCTTCATCAGTTGGGATATTGATTAAATCACTTAATTCACTATATTCTGAATCTTTGATTTTATCTTTTATCATTCCATTTAATCCCGGCAATAAGCCATATCTAATTATTTCTGATGCTGAAATTGCATTTATTAATGATTCATTGTTTTCAGAAAATATTTCCATAATATCCGCATCATTAATATTTTCACCATCTAATATTTTCGCAAATTCGACGATGATTGTTGCGATTTTTTCTGGCTCTGTTTCCCAATTGATATTTGTTAAATCGATAGTTTCAAATTTTGCATATTGATTTAACTCTAATACATCATAAATAACTTCTATTATTTTGTTTTCTTTTCCTTTTACAAATGATAATTTAAAAATATCTTTTGCAAGATTTTGAGCAAATGTTGCGGTTTTTTCTTCAGAATAATCAACTTCGATATCTTTGTTAATGAAACCTAAATGATAAATATTATAAAGTGAATTTAAGACAATTTCAATATCTGATAAAAGATTATCTTGAAAATCTATTAATTCTAATGCTTTTAAAGTAGTTGGATCTGTGATTTCTGATTTAGTAGAATCCAATGCTTGATTTAAGATTTCTGGACCATATTCATTAATGATGGTAATTTTAAATAACAATTCAAAATTCTTTTTAAATGTGCTACTAAATTTTTCATCACCAATCATATTGATAGGTTCATCAATATATTTATTATAAAGGGTGTAAGTATCTTTTAACGATAGTAGAAAATCGTCAAAATATCCAATTTCTTTACCCCAATCTGTTTTGTAAATATCATCTTCTGTAATCTCAATGTTATTTTTTTCAAATACGCCATTTGCATATAGTATTTCTAATGTTACCGGCAAAGCTATTTCTTTTAGTTCAGTATTTGCAAGCACATCAACTACTGTATTGAAACATTCTTCTGTAATGATTTTCTCACTGCCACTTTCAGTTAACTCTGCAATAAACGGAATAAGTGTTCTAAAGTTTCTGTATTCTTTAATGATTCTAACATTACTGTCATTCATTGAAATAACAAAGAAACTATCCATATATCTTTCACATATATTATAATCGTCACCTATTGTTTTTAAAATTATTGATGTATTTTCACTCGTATCGACACTTACATTGATTGTTTCTTCTTTACTAATTAAATTTACGTCTTTTTCAATTGATGTCGCAAGGCTCATAGCTCCATATATCGGCATATAGCAAGTTACAAAAACAACAATTGAAACCAAAATACCAATTCCCATTCCCCCTAATTTTGATGAAATTGTTTTAGGAGAAGATGATATGGCTTTTCTTATTCCTAAAATCATTAAAATTAAGGATATGATTGGATATATTAAAAATGTTACGACAAATACAGCCAAATAGCCAATAACAAATGCTACTACTGCTTTGATAATTGCATAAATTAGTGTCTCAAGGTATGATCCTTTTTGAACTGACAATTCCGTGTTTTCACTAAGGAAATTAATTAAAAATTCACCGGCATTTACGCCTTCAATTTTTATCGATTTGAGTAGTAAATCCGCAATTGATCTAGAGAAAATAATTAATAATAAAATTATTCCCCATTTAAGTACACTCGTTATTAACATTTTTTTTGTTCCAACGATTAAACCTCTCAAAATAAAAATGATAAGTAAGATCAAAAATGATAAATCTACATAGAATAAATATTGATTAATTACGTCCATATTTTTTCCTCCTCTTTTTGTATTAGTATATCATTTTTTTTCTTTTTTGTCATCTTATTTAGTAAGTTTCAATTGGGAAATTTATTTTTTTTAACTTATTAATGAGATTATCATAACCTCTAAAAACATTATCAATTCCGATTATTCTTGTTTCGCCGGTTGAAATTCCCGCTGCAAGAATTAAACCAAACGTTCCTCTTAAATCACAACCATTGATGATATTTCCTTTTAAAGTGCTCGGATAGATTTTTATTGTTAAGAAATCATCCTTAATTATTTCAATTTTACCATTTAGTTTTTTTAATTCTTCGATGTGTTTTGTCCGGTCTATATATATTTCATCAATTATAGTACTTTCACTATTTAGTGTAAATAATAACGGTGTAATAATTTGTTGTAAATCAGTAGAAAGATATGGATAGTCACTCGTAATGATTTTTAAGTTTGAAACTAATGTTGGATTGTTATTGATAAGTGTTATTTTATTGTTATCTTTTTTTATGATTATTCCTAGTTTTGAAAGAATTGTTAGCTCTGTTTTTAAAATTTTATAGTCAATATTTGTAATTGTTAAAAATGAATTTTTAATTGATGAGGCTAAAAATAAATAACTTGCGGCTTCAATTCGGTCACTCATAATTTTGAAAGTGGTGCCTTTTAATTTTTTAACACCCTTGATTATTATTTTTTCTTGTCTAAGTTTTATATTTGCGCCTAAGGCATTTAAAAAACTTATCGTATCTACTACTTCTGGCTCTGTTGAAGGATTATTAATTATCGTTTCGCCTTTGATATAAAGAGACATTATGATTGCATTAAGTGTTCCACCTAATGTTTTTTTAGGAAATGTAATTTCTGATTTTTTTAATTTTTTAACTTTCAATTCAATTAGTGGGGTTGTAGTTATAACTTTTACATTTAATTTTTCAAATGCCATCAAATGATAATCGATTGGCCTTTCCCCGAAATTACAACCGCCTGGATAATATGATATTACTCTTTTTCTTAAGTTTAAAATAACTGGAAGTAAATATACTGAACCTCTGATTTTTTTTACTTCATTTAGCATCAGATTAGTTTTGATTTTTTCTTTTCTTTCGATAATTAATGTATGATTATATTTTATAACATTAATATTTAGCTTTTGTAAAATATTTACCATATCATTAACATCGGCTATGTTTGGAACATTTTTTAATATTACTTTTCCCTTTGCAAGAATACTTGATGCGATAATTGGTAAAGCTGCATTTTTTGAGCCTGAAATTTCAATTGTTCCTTTTATTCCTTTACAGTTTTTAATTATTGCGTTCATAACGACCCTTCTTTCTTTTTAATGCCTATACATATTTTATTATTTTGATGATGTTTTTATTACCGTAAAAATTATTTAAGTCTATTTCGCTTTCTTTTTTTTTATAAATATGTTATAATTAAAAATAGAAAACGAGGAAATTAATTATGCGAAACCGAATTGAAAAAGATTCTCTTGGCGAAAAGGAAATTTCCTATGAAGCCTATTATGGAATAGGTACCGCAAGAGAACACGAAAATACCCAAATTATTAAAAGAAGCATTAGCCGCCAAATGATTAAAGCATTGGCAGTTGTAAAAAAAGCCGCCGCAAAAGCTAATCAAGATGCTGGTTTTTTAGAGCCAAGCAAAGCTAAATTAATTATGCTTAGTTGTGATGAAATCTTAAATGGTCGTTTACATGGTCAATTCATCACCGATTTAATTCAAGGCGGTGAAGGAGCTGGAATGCATATAAATGCAAATGAAGTAATTGCCAATCGTGCTAATGAAATGAAAGGATATGAAAAAGGCAGTTATACATTTATCGATCCTTTAAAAGATGTTAGTTTAAATCAATCAACAACTGATGTTATTTCTATTTGTGGAAAGATTGCTTCAATCAGACTTGCTAAAAAACTTTTGACAGAATTAAAAAAATTATCTAATGCCTTTTTAGAAAAAAGTCTTATCGCAAAAGAAAAAAATCCAATGCTTGCGAATGAACTTTTATCAATTTCAAGTAGTGCATTAAGAAGCTATAAACGAATTGATCAAGCATTAGATAATTTAAAAATTATTCATTATGCAATTGATATTGATACATTAGATGATGAAATGCTTAAGAAATTTTATAAGAAATGGAATTTTTATATCGGAAAATTCACAATTGAAAGTTTTGAAATTTCTAAAGAAGTGCCTGATCCATTACAAGATTTAGAAGCTTTAAATTCTTTAAGTGATAATTTAGAACTTTTAGCTGGTAATCTTTCTAAAATATGCAATTCTTTATTATTCTTATCCACTTCAATTGGTGATAATGAAGAATTAATCACTTTACCAATTGTTGATAATTATTCTGATAATAAATATCAAACAAATATTTTAGAAGTTGTTCAACAAGTTTCATTATTTGCTTATGGCACCGCCGCAACAGTTTCAAGGGCCGTTGAATTTAGTTATTTGCGTTCACATTCATATGAACCAATTATTTTAATGTCTATATTCGAAATGACAACAATGTTACGTCGGGCAACAAGAACATTAAGAGAAAAAGTTGTTGAAGGAATAGAAATTAAAAATGCTTAAATCTTTTACAGTTACTAATTTTTTATCAATCAACGAATGCACATTTTCTTTTGATAATTCATGTGAAAACTTTATTAATGAAGAAGGATTCAAAGCTTTCTTCATTTTAAAATTTCTCATCACTTTATCAGAACAAAAACCGGAACTTGTTGCTTTAATAAATAATGAAATTAGACCAAATCCTCTAAAAGCTCTTTCGTTTGAATTAAAATCTATTTATAATGGTTATAATTATGATTATAAAATTACAATAAATCAAAATTGTATTATCGGTGAAATTTTCAAAATAAATGATTCTTTGATCTTTGAAAGAACACCTTCTGGCATTATTTTGAATAATGAGCCTATTACTTGGAATTGTCCTAATCAAAACCATAAAGTTTTTTTAGATGCTTGTGCAGTAGATGATCAAGTCAATAATAACTTTTTATATACTTTTAAAGAAAATATTTTAGGACTTACTAATTTTTGTAAAAATCCTTTGGATGATGATATTGCTAAATTATTTTCTGGTGAATCTTCTTCAATTACTTCATTAATTAAAAATATTCTTATTATCGATGAATATTATAATTTTGATGATGATATTGATAAACTAAATAATATTTTAAAGAAACATAATTTAAATAATCAATTGTTTAATCAATTTGATTTGAGATTGCAAACTTTTTTAAAATTAAATATCAATCTTACTTGGCTTGTAATGATTGGCGGTGGAACCTTATTTTTAAATGATAATTATTTATGTTATCAAATATATCTAAAAAAATTCATTGATGAAAACAATACTATTCAAATTATTTTCCTTAAGAATTAAAAAACTTATCCCATTTTTTGTGGTAAGTTTTTTTATATATCATATTCATTTTAATTAAAAAAATCAAAAAAACATTTTTTTAAGATTAAATATGCTATAATAGAAAAAAGTTAAATATTTAAAGGGGTGATTATAATGAATATTGAACTTTTTAATAAATTATGTAAAGTACGTCAAGAACTACGCGATAAATATGCAAAAGTTGGTAAACCTCCAGTTATTTGTCATGACGAAGAATTAATTAGCATTGCGGAATTAAAGCCTCGCACAAAAGAAGAACTTCTTTATATTAGTGGACTTGGTCAAGCTTTTATGGAGAAATATGGTGATGATTTTGTAAAAGTAATTGAAGATTATTATCATAGCCTCAATACTCATGAAGCCATTGATAATGATATTCGCGATACTTTAAAGAATTATGAAAAAAGATTAATTAATATAAATAAAAGAAATCGTCTTCTATATTCTGGCAAACTTTATCAACATTCAAGTTTTGATTTATATAATAAAGAAACCAATCAACCATTATTACGTTTAATTCATAATAAGATGTCATCGGTTGAATTGTGTAATACTTCAACTATTGAAGGATTAGAAAAATATAAAAAATTATCAACTTTAATCCGCGAAGCAAATTCAATTTATCGTGAAAAAGGCGATTTTGATTTATATATTGCCTATCCATTCGTTGAAGGATATTTTGAAGATGATGATTTTAGTGTTCGAGCACCACTTGTTCTTTTTCCTGTTAAAGTTGAAAAGACTAATAAAAAAATTGTTATTGAAATTGATTATACTAAAGATATATTATATAATAATGTTTTAATTCTTCTATATAATAAATACAACAATATTTATAGTGATTTACCACTTGATATTGTTGAAGAAATTGGCGATCGTTTTTTAGATGAAACTGTTAATCATTACGCCGATGTAGGAATTAAAATTGATTTAGATATATCACTTAATGAAGTTGAAAGATATATTGAATATAATAAAAATACTTTTCCAAAATATCGTGATAATGAGTTAAAACTTATTCCAAATATGGTTTTAGGTCGCTTTTCACTTTTTTCAAGTGCTATTCAAAAAGATTATAAAACTTTAATCGAAGCAAGCAACCTTCCTTCATTATTATTTAATCTATTAAATGAAGGGACAAAAATTCCTAAAATTTTAAATGGTGATGAAATAAGCGAAAAAAATATTAATTACATTACTGATTTAGATGGTTCACAAGAACGTGCTATCT
The DNA here is from genome assembly GCA_964453965.1 of uncultured Staphylococcaceae bacterium. Taxonomy (GTDB): domain Bacteria; phylum Bacillota_I; class Bacilli_A; order ML615J-28; family CAG-313; genus CAYVQA01. Next base: position 2,503 of record CAYVQA010000009.1, on the reverse strand, counting down.
ATCAAATGAATTATTTAGATTCTTTAGTAATTCAAGGGCCTCCAGGCACCGGAAAATCACAAACAATTACAAATTTAATCGTTGATACATTAACAAAAGATAAAACTGTATTAATGGTTTCAGAAAAAAAAGCTGCTTTAGAAGTAATCTATTCTCGTCTTGGAGACATATCTAAATATGCAATGTTATTAAATGATGTTAATGATAAAGAAGTTTTTTATAAACAACTTAATAATTTAATAAAAGAAATTCCTCTTCTTGAAAACACTGAAAAAAATATTAATAATGAATTAGCTGAAAAAATTGATTTAAATTTAGAAGAACTTGAAAAAATTAAATATGCTCTTTACGATCATAAAATTAATAATGTTCCGGCAATTACAATTTTCCAAGAAAACATTAATAATTCGATTCGAGAAAGTGATTGCTTAAAAGATTACCTTTTTGTAATCGATAAAAATTTATTAGAAGCTGATTATGAACAATTAAAAACATCAAAAGAATTATTCAGCAAAAATGAATTTCTTGATTCTTGCTTAAATGTTTTAAATATTAGTCATAAGCATCCATGGTTAGATGATATTAAAGAATTATCTTATGAAGAAAATAATGAGTTTATTCGAGATGTTAAAGATTTTTATAAATATCATAATGAATATTTAAAGAAGAATTTTATAGTAAGAATTTTTAGAAATTCGAAAGAACATAAATTTTATAAAAAATTATATACTAAATATTTTATTAATAATACACATTCTAAATATTTATATCATCATTTTGATGAACTAAGAATTAGTTCAACTAAATTAAATAAATATAAAGAAGACTTAATTAATTATCAGACCTTAACAAAAATTGAAAAGTTATATGTTGATACAATATTTAACTTATCTATGCATAATTTAACTGTTTCAAATGAATTATTATTTGATATAATTATTGCAAATACAATTGAAAAGTTTTCATATGAAAACGTGGATGTTATGAAATCAATTCAAAAATATCCAGATATAATTAAAAACGTTATTGACTTAATTGATGAAAAGAAAAAAGTAACAAGTATGATGTTACAAAAAGATTTACATAAACAATATGTAAATACAATTGAAGAATCAAAACGCTTTTTTGAAATTAAAAGGGCAATTGAAGGAAAACGTAAGCCAAGTATTGGTCGCTTTATTAATAAGTTTCGTTTTGAACTATTCAAAGGTATTAAAATATGGTTAATGACACCAGAAACTGTTTCTGAAGTTTTACCATTATCTGAAAATTTATTTGATTTATTAATCTTCGATGAAGCATCACAAATATATATTGAAAAATCGTTGCCAGCAATTTATCGTGCAAACAAGATTGTCATTTCCGGTGATACAAAACAATTGAATCCTTCTTCACTTGGATTTAGTCGTTTTGATGAACGCAATGATGATGAATATGATGATTCTGTTATTTTAGAAGAAAAAAGTTTACTTGATCTTGCAAAATATCGCTATAGTGAAGTTCTTTTAAATTATCATTATCGTTCTAAATATGAAGAATTGATTAATTTTTCGAATGCGGCATACTATGATTTCAAATTAAATGTTTCACCGAATATTATTAAGCCAATTAATTCACCAATCGAAGTAATTAAAATTGATAATGGCACCTTTATTAAACGGAAAAATAAAGCAGAAGCTTTAAAAGCAATTGAATTACTTAAGAAAATATTTAATGAAAGAAAAAATAATGAAACAATTGGAATTATTACTTTTAATAGTAGTCAACGTGATCTAATTGAAGATTTATTAGATGATGAATTTATAAAAAATAGTGAATTTGGAAATTTATGTAAAGCTGAATTTAATCGTGTTGAAAATGGTGAAGATAAAGGTTTATTTATCAAAAATATTGAAAATGTTCAAGGTGATGAACGGGATATTATTATTTTTGTTGTTGGTTACGCAAAAGGTGAACACGGAACAATTAGTACAAACTTTGGTTGGTTAAACCAACTTGGTGGTGAAAATCGTTTAAATGTTGTGGCATCGAGAGCAAAACAAAAGATATATTTAATAACTTCAATCTATCCATCTGAATTAAATGTTGAAAACAGTAAAAATGAAGGCCCTAAACTATTCAAAAAATATCTTGAATATGCATATGCAGTAAGCAATAAAGATCATAATTTAGAAAAAGTTCTTCTTAATTCACTAAGTAAAAAACAAAATGATAATTTTAATTCTTCATTTAGTGCATTTGAAAATGATGTTTATAATTATTTAAATATGACAATTGACCATGAATTATTTACAATTGATAAAGAAGTCGGAAATTCTAATTATAAAATCTCTTTAGGAATTAAGAGTAACAAAACAAACCAATATGTTTTAGGAATCATCTGTGATAATGCATTAAGTGATACATTTATTTCGACAAAAGATCGTGATATTTTTAGAAATAAGTATTTAGCAAATCGTGGATGGAAAATAATTCCTATTTGGAGTATTAATTGGTGTAAATC
>CAYVQA010000008.1:14139-34296 GCA_964453965.1 uncultured Staphylococcaceae bacterium | reverse complement strand
TCATCATTATCAGATATATATATAACATTAGGAAATCTTTTTAATTTTTCTTGTAAAGAAGTTATTTCTTGGTTTGATAAATTTAAAACTATTAATTTATCTGTATTTTCAATATATGTTTCAATATCTTTTACAGTTTGTTTTATTTCTTCAACTGTAAAATATTTTTTTGTAATTATTAATGTTGTTATAAATGTCATTATCTAAGCCTCTTTATTTATGATGATACAAATTATAGCAAATTATTTTTTTATTGTAAAGTGGTTTCATAAAAAAATGAGGTAAAATTTACCTCATTTGGATTTTTTTTAGTTTTTGCCGATTGTACCAAATACAGTCATTTTTTCTGTAACCGCATTTTCAATTCCTTTAGAAGCTGGGCCTAATAATTTTCTTGGGTCATATACTTCTTTATTTGTTGCAACTACTTCTCTTAGAATTTTATTAAATGCTAATTGACATTCAGTGTTTACATTGATTTTGCAAGTTCCACATGAAATTGCTTTTCTAATTTTATCATCTGGAATTCCTGTTCCTCCATGTAATACAAGTGGCATATCTGTTGCTTTTTGAATTGACGCCATTTCTGTAAATCCTAATACTGGTTCACCTTTATATGGCCCATGAACACTTCCTAATGCTGGTGCTAATGCGTCAACACCTGTTTCTTTAACAAGTCTTACACATTCTGCTTCATCTGCATATTTGATTCCACCGATTACACCATCTTCGTTTCCGCCAACAGTACCAACTTCAGCTTCAACACTTACTCCACGTGCATGTGCATAATCTACTACTTCTTTTGTCATTCTGATATTTTCATCAATTGGATGATGTGATCCATCAATCATAACTGATGTAAATCCTGCATCGATTGCGGCTTTACATTTTTCAAAAGATGATCCATGATCTAAGTGGATTGCAACATCAACAGTGATATTTAAATCTTGCATTAATCCTTTTACCATCATTACAACAGTATTAAATCCACCCATGTATTTTCCAGCGCCTTCAGAAACGCCTAAAATAACTGGTGATTGATTTTTTTCAGCTGTTAAAAGAATTGTTTTTGTCCATTCTAAATTATTAATGTTATATTGGCCAACTGCATACTTTCCTTCTTTTGCTTTTGAAAGCATATTGACCATGTTTACTAATGGCATAAATTTTACCTCCTAACCATCTAACTTATTCTACATTTTACTACATTATCGATAAAATTTCAATTATATTGTTTTATTATTTTAAATTCCCATTACCGCTATCCCCAAAACTCCAGCACCTATATGAGCACCTACAGCAGGCGTTATATAATGTATTTCAACATTTTGGTAATTTGTTCTTTTTATAATTTCTTCTTTTATATGCGTTGCTGATTCATATTCATCTGAATGAAAGACAAAAATTTTCTTATCTTTTAAAGTTTCTGCGAATTTTGTCGCATAATCAATTATTTTTTCAACTGCTCTTTTGTGGGTTTTTACTTTTTCTTTTGAAACTATTTTTCCATCTTTTGATAATTCTAAAATTGGATTGATTTTTAAAATTGTTCCTAAAAATCCAGCTGCATTGCTTAGTCTTCCGTTTTTAACTAAATAAGATAATTCATTTACAACAAAATGTGCTTGTGTATGTTCGATTATATAATTTGATTTTTCAATTATTTGTTCAGGTGTTGCGCCGTTTTGAGCCATTTGATAAGCATTTACTGCCAAATAGCCTTGAATATAACATGCGACTTTTGTATCTATTACGATTACTTTAATTTTATCTTCATATTCTTCCGCAACTTGTTTTACTGTTGGTCCTGTAGAACTTAATGCAAAAGATATTGGAAAATGAATTACATGTGTATATCCTTCTTCAATAAAATGATCAAGCGCATCATATATATCAACTAAAGCAGGAGCGCTTGTAGAAGGGATTTCGTCTTTGCTAGTTATTTTTCTAATTCTTGCGTAAAATTCATCTGCTTTAATGCCAATGCCATCAACTAATATTTCATTTTTAAAATTTACACTTGAGCGAAGTACTGTTATTCCATAATTATTATTCACATAATCTAATCCCGCATTAACGTCTGTCATAATTGCAATTTTCATACAAATAACCTCATTTCTCAGTTAACATTATATCATTTATTGATATGTTTTTCTAGTAATATGAGTTATTTTTTTGACATTTTTCGATTTTTGTCTATTTTTAAAAGGATAGATTTTGTCTATCCTTCCAAATATTTACAAAAAAATGCGCCCGCAAACTCTGCTAAATTCTTTTCAACCTCGGTTATTTCATTATCGCCGATGATAATAACTAAGCCCAATATATCTCCATATACATTAATCGGTTTTATAATTGAAGGGTTTTTAATTTGAAGATTTTCTGTTATATCTAAAAAATCTCCTTTTTCAACAATTTGTGTTTGTCTATTATTTAAGCGTTCTTCTAACCGCATTGATAGTTTATGACCAACAATGTCTTTTTTTCCTTTGATAGCTGAGGCTATTATTCGCTCAGTATCAGTAATAATGATTTCTTTTTTTGTTGTTTCATAAATGCTTTGAACAAATTCTGCGATAAATTCGTTAATGTTTTGAACGGGTGAATACTTTCTCAAAACTATTTTATCGTTTGTTTCAATAAAGATTTCTAACGAATCTCCTTCTTTAATTCGCATTGTTCTTCTTAGTTCTTTGGGAATCACTATTCTTCCTAAGTCGTCTATTCGTCTTACAACACCTGTTGCTTTCATTTTTTCACCTCACTATTTATTAGTTACTATGAATATTATTGACGAATATTTTTATATTATACAAGTTTTTCTAATATTTTTGTGAGATCATATATATAACTTGGTTTAAAATTTCCTCGTTTAATGTTAAAGTGTATTTTTCTATTTGAATATTTTAAATTGAATTTAGGTTGAATTTTTGTAACTATATCAAATAGTTCTTTTGCATTTATTTTTTGTGATTTTTCTTCGCTGAAAGATATATCAACAAAATCTGTAGTTTCTTTAAAATAGTCAACATCTGTTTTTACTAATAAATATTCTAAATATTTTGCCTCAATATATCTTTGAATTTCTTCATTTACTTCACCATAACGGTCTGCAAACTCTTCAAGCAATAATTTTTGTTGTTGTCTTGACTTCACTTTGTTAATTGTTTTATGCATTTCGATTCTCAAACTGTCATCTCCAACATATAAAGCATCAATATGATGTGAAACTTCAACTTTGTATTTATTATTTTCAATTGTATCAAACGATTCGCCTTTTTGTCTAGTAACTTCATCATTTAACATTTTAATATATAATGAAATACCAATATCATCAATAAAGCCTGATTGTTCACGGCCTAAGATATCTCCTGCGCCTCTAATTGATAAATCGCGCATGGCAATTTTATATCCGCTGCCAAGTGTAGTAAATTCTTTGATTGCTTCTAAACGCTTTTGAGCTGTTTCTGTTAATATTTTATCTTGTTCATACATAAAATATGCATAAGCTATTTTATCGCTTCTTCCTACTCTACCTCTAATTTGATAAAGTTGTGATAATCCTAATAAATCAGCTCTTTCAACAATTAATGTATTTGCATTTGGAATATCAATACCTGTTTCAATAATTGTTGTACAAATCAATACATCTAATTCATAATCGACAAAATCGTTCATAATTTGTTCAATTTCATCTTTTTGAAGACGGCCGTGAATTATTCCAACCCTTGCATTTGGAACTAGTTTTTTTACTTTTCGAATTGTTTTGTCTAATTCGCCAATACGATTTAATAAATAAAACACTTGACCTTTTCTTCCTAATTCACGGTTAATTGCTTCACGTATAACCGAATCATTACTTTCTAACATATATGTTTGAACAGGAAGACGGTTATGAGGAGGTGTTTCTAAGACGCTTAAGTCTTTTACTCCAACCAATGACATTTGCAAAGTTCTTGGAATTGGTGTTGCGGAAAGGGATAAAACATCAACATCAGTTTTTAATTCTTTAAATCTTTCTTTATGCTCAACACCAAATCTTTGTTCTTCATCAATTATTAATAATCCTAAATCTTTAAATTTTATTTCTTTTGAAAGTAATCTATGTGTTCCTATTACTATATCCACGTAACCAGTTTTTATTCCTTCTATTACTTCTTTTTGTTTCTTTTCAGGCACAAATCTATTTAGCAATTCTACTTTTATTCCGTATTGAGAAAATCTTTCTTTAAATGTTGTGAAATGTTGTTTTGTTAAAACCGTTGTCGGCGCAAGATATGCTACTTGTTTTCCACCTTCAACAACTTTAAAAGCCCCACGCATTGCGACTTCTGTTTTACCAAATCCTACATCCCCACAAAGAAGTCGGTCAATTAGTTTTCCTGATTCTAATTCTTCCTTTAATTCTTTGATTGCTTTTAGTTGATCTTTTGTTTCATTATAGCCGAAGTCTTTTTCAAATTGAATTTGCTCTTCTGAATCTTTTGGATATATATATCCTTTCTTCATTGAACGTTCTGCTTGTACTTGAATTAGTTTCTTCGCTAGTTCTGCAACTTTTTCTTGAACTTTTGCTTTTTTCTTTGACCATTCTTTTGAATTAATTTTATTTAATTTTGGAAGACGATCCTTACTTCCAACATATTTTTCTAATATGTATATATTTTCAACAGGAATTTTTAATTTTGAATTTTCTGAATATTCAAGTACTAGGTAATCATTTTTTACATTATGTAGTTTTACAGTTTCAATACCTAAATATTTGCCAATTCCATAATTTTGATGAACGACGTAATCTCCTACTTCAAGTTCTTCTTTATTATATATTTTTACACTATTTTTATAATATGATTGAAACTTACCTGTTTTATTGATTTTTCCACTTAAATATTCATTTGGTGTTATTATTTCAAAATTATATTCATAGTCTACGTAACCATATGCATTTTCAATTGTTGCTAAATAAACACCATTTTGATTTATTTTCCAAATATCTTTTACAACTTGATATTTTATTCTATTATTTTCTAAACTATCTTTAATGAATTGAAGTTTTAAATCTGTTGGTTGAGTTATTATATATATTTTGTCTTTATTTAATTGAACATCAGAAATAAGATTTTTTAAATTATTGTTATAATCAAAGTTATTCGTTGTTTTTAAATCTTGATAATATCCAAATTTGTGATCCATTATATTTGATAAATGGTTATTTAGATAAATGCTTTGAGTATTACTTATTAGTTGATCAAAACTTATAAAGAAACCATCTTTTATTTTTAACTGATTTGTTGTTAAATATTCTGATATTTCAATTAATTCTTGCTTTTCTTTACTCAAAATATCTCTATATTCATCAATCGCATATATTTTATCTTCTATTAAATCTAAAACATTTTGATATTTTTCATCGATATATGGCAAATATATATATGTTTGATCAAGGTTTTCATAATTTAATAAGTTTTCAATTGTTGTATTTATTTTTTCTGTTTCTTTATTTTCTTTTTTTATATATTCAATTATTGAATTTGGATTATCATAATATATCTCATATAATGGGAAGATTTCAATAGTATCTATTTTTTTAACACTCATTTGTGTTTCAACATTGAAATATTTAATTGTTTCTACTTCATCATCGAAATAATTTATTCTGATTGGATCATCTTCGTTTACAGGGAAGATGTCGATAACTTCTCCTCTTACACTAAACGTTCCTTGTGTTTCCGTTACAGGTAATTTTTTATATCCTCTGATAATTAAATCATTTACTAGTTTTTCTTTGTTATATATATCGTTTTTGTTAATTTTTATTATTGCCTTAAGTAATTTTTCTTTTGACATTACATTTTTGATTGCGCCATCGTAATTTGTAACAATTACTTGAGGGATATTTTTTAACATTTTCGAGATTGCATGCATTCTTGCAAGTCTAAACATATTAGAACTTGCTACTATTTCTGAACTTACGAATTCTTCGCCGGGAAAAAAGCTTACATTTTCCTTTCCTAATAAATCTAGAAAAGTATCGTAAGCTTTTGTAACATCATAAATTGTGCTTGCTATATATATAATTGTCTTTTTATTTCTCAAGAAATGATTTGCTATTATTAATTTTCCAATATTCTGACTTGCATTTCCTAAGTATATATCTTTATTTTTCGTATTTTCAATGGCGATTGTTACATCATTGACTTTTTTATTTCCTTTTATAAATTCTAATGTTGTCATTTTTATTCCCCTTTAAACATTCCATTATATTTATTCATTATAAAATCAATTCCGTTATTTATTAAATCTTCGATAATAATGCCTGCATATCCTATTGTTTTATTAATTTCTTTTTTTTCAGTATTTGATAAATTTCCTAACACATAGTCTTTTTGATCTATTTTTGTATTTTTTGCAATTCCTATTCTAATTCTTTTTATATTTTCTGTCCCCATTTGGCTAAAAATCGATTTTAGTCCATTATGACCACCGCTTGATCCTGACGGTTTAATTCTTATTTGTCCAACATTTAAAGCTAAATCGTCTACTGCAATAATTATTTCTTCAATCGGAATTTTATAATAATCTGCAACGCTTCTTACTGCTATTCCTGATAAATTCATATATGTTATTGGCTTAATCAAATAGTGTTTTTGTCCTTTGATGCTTATTTCTGCAATTAACGATTGATGTTTTTTACTTAATTTAAAAGTCGTATTATATGCTTTAGCGATTTCATCTACAAACATAAATCCAATATTATGTCTTGTGTTTTCATATTCTTTTCCCGGATTTCCAAGTCCTACTATTAACATTGATTTATACCTCTTTGCTTTATGAATGCTTGATATGTCGATTCTAGTAACGACGCAATTGTCATAGGACCGACTCCTCCTGGTACTGGTGATATATATGATACAATATTTTTTACATTATCAAAATCAACATCACCGCATAGTTTTCCGTTTTCATCTCTATTCATGCCAACATCGACAATGACCGCATCTTTTTTTACCATATCGCTTGTTATTATTTTTGGTTTTCCGACACAAGAAATTAAAATATCTGCTGTTTTACAAATTTCTTTTAAATCTTTTGTTTTTGAATGACAAATTGTTACCGTTGCATTTTTATTTAATAACATCATTGCAATTGGTTTTCCTACTATATTACTTCGTCCAACTACAACTGCTCTTTTTCCTTCTATTTCTATATTATATCTTTCCAATAAAGTCATTATTCCTTTTGGTGTTGCAGGATATATTGTATCTAAATTGCAAAACAAAGCACCTTTATTTGTTATTGCGAACCCATCAACATCTTTTATTGGATTAATTTTTTCAATTATTGCCCGTTCATCTAAGTGTTTTGGCAATGGAAGTTGTACAATTATTCCGTTTATTGATTGATCATTATTTAATTCGGTAATTTTCTTTTCTAGTTCTTCTTTTTTTATTTCTTCTGGAAAGCGAATATGATGAGGAGTGATTCCTATTTCATTGCAATCTCTTATTTTATTACGGATATATATATTACTAGCTGAAATATTACCAACTTGAATAATTGCAAGATGTGGTTCTTGATTATATTTTTCTTTTATTAGCCTTATTTTTTCTTTTAATTCTTCTCTGATTAGATTACTTGTTGTTTTCCCATCTAGTAACATTTTGTTCTCCTTATGATAAATTGATTATTTCACCATTATCATTTAAATCTATGATTTTTGCAAGAGGTTCTTTTGGAAGTCCTGGCATTGTCATAATATCACTTGTTAAGCATACTAAGAATTTTGCACCTGCAGAAATTCTTATTTCTCTTATTGTTATAAGAAAATCTTTTGGGCATCCTACTGCTTTAGGATTATCTGTTAATGATAATGGGGTTTTCGCCATACATATATAATACTTATTATATGGCGCTTTTTGTAATTCATTTATTTTTTGTTTTACATCTTCTGTAAATATAACATCGCTTGCACCATAGATTGTTTTTGCAATCTTTTTAATTTTTGTTTCGATTGTATCTTCTAGGGTATATATATATTTTGGAGTAATAGGATCATTTAATGTTTCCATTACTTTGTTTGCAAGTTCAATTCCACCATTTGAGCCTTTTGCAAAAACTTCACTTAATGCAAATGGATGATGATTATTTTCCATCCATTCTTTTAGAATTCGTAATTCTTTATCGGTATCGTTTGCATATCTATTTATTGCAACAACATAAGGAAGTCCAAATGATTTTATTGATTCTATATGTTTTTCTAGATTTGCAATTCCTTTAATTAATGCTTCTGTGTTTTCTATACCTACTTCTTTTGCAGGGACTCCTCCATGATATTTTAAAGCCTTTATTGTCGCAACAATTACAACAGCACTAACCTTTAGATTTGCTTCTCTACATTTGATATCTAAAAACTTTTCTGCACCTAAATCTGCACCAAAACCTGCTTCAGTAACTACTACATCCGCAAGTTTTAAGGCCGTCTTAGTCGCAATAATTGAATTGCAGCCATGAGCAATATTTGCGAAAGGACCTCCATGCACAATTATTGGATTGTTTTCTAGCGTTTGAATAATATTTGGCTTTATTGCGTCTTTAAGTAATGCTAAAATTGACCCTGTAATCTTTAAATCTTTTACAGTTACAATTTCATCCTCATAATTATAGCCTATAATTAAGTTATCTATTCTTTCTCTTAGATCATTAATATCTTTTGCAAGACAAAATATTGCCATTATTTCAGATGCGACAGATATATTGAATCGTTCTGTTCTTTCATTTTTATCTTTATCTATTATTATTTTTACTTCTCTTAAAGCACGATCATTTAAATCCATGCATCTTTGCCATGTTATTTTCTTCGGATTTAGTTTTAGCTCATTTCCTTGAAATAAGTGGTTATCGATACACGCACTAATTAAATTGTTTGCAGCTGTTATTGCATGAATATCGCCTGTAAAATGTAAATTAAGTTCATCCATTGGATTTACTTGAGCATAGCCTCCACCTGCAGCTCCTCCTTTAACGCCAAAAACTGGTCCTAAAGATGGTTCTCTTAGGGCGCCAATTGCTTTGACATTAATTTTATTTAAGGCATCAACAAGTCCAATTGTTGTTGTAGATTTGCCTTCTCCTAGTGGAGTTGGGGATATTGCTGTAACAAGTATTAATTTGCCATCTTTTTTCGATTCATTTTGCTTTAACAAATCTAAATTTATTTTTGCCTTATATTTTCCATAATATTCTAAATATTCTTCATCAATATTTATTTTTTTTGCAATTTGTGAAATAGGCATCATTTTTGATGATTTTGCAATTTCAATATCTGTTAGCATATATATTCTCCTAATCGTTTTCAAATTCGTTTTGATATCTTTTTATACATCTATCGATAATATTTTTTGCTTCTTCAACACCTAAAACTTCTAAAACCGTTGTTTCTTTGTGTTCTAGGGTTTTATATACTTGGAAGAAGTGTTCAATTTCATCACTTAAATGTTGTGGTAAGTCTTTTATACTTTTAAAAGAATTCCATGAAGGATCACCAAATGGTATTGCGATTATTTTATCATCAATTTGATGGTTATCAATCATTCGCATTACTCCAACAGGATAACATCTTACTAAACTTAGTGGTTCTAAGTCTTCACTACATACTACTAATACATCCAATGGGTCGTTATCTTCCGCATAAGTTTTGGGAATAAACCCATAATTTGCTGGATAGTGAGTTGAAGTGTATAAAATTCGATCTAAAATGATTAATCCCGTTTCTTTATCTAATTCATATTTTTTCTTTGAGCCCTTTTGTATTTCAATAACCGCAATAAAATCATTTTTCGTAATTCTTTCGGGTCTTATTTCGTGCCAAATATTCATAATTTTTCTCCTTTATTTTATTTTACTTGCATATTCTATTGCGTTGGCAAATAGTTTTTCACAACTTTTACCAACAGGATTTTTATGTAAACAATCATTATTATCTAATGTTTTATTTAGATATTTTAATATTTCATCCTTATTAGTTGTTTTTGTCTTTTTAACTGCATTTATAATATCATCTAATGTAATATCTTTACAATAACAAACAATAAAATCTTTTAATTCTTCTTTAAACCAAATTTTAGTATCTATATCTTCTTTTTCAAACAGATATGTTTCATTAAAATAAGTTACTTTACAAGTTCTACTTGTGCAAAGATTAAAATCTCCTTCTATTTCTTCAATTTTGCTAATTGCCTTTACTGTTTCAAGCGGCACTTTTATACTTAAGCTATGACAAATAGGACAAAATACTGTGTCCTGATTTGTGCTTTTGCAATTGTGCTTACAATTATTATGACATTTTTCTTTACAATTGTCATGACAATTATGATTACAATTATTATGTTCTTCTATATATTTATTTTTGCAATCAGACATTTTTGTTTTCCTTTCGCATATATTTTTTAATATTTTCATATTTTTATATGAGGTGATATTATGAGTGTAGTCGCATGTAATGAAGCTGAAATTAAACTTCTTGCAAGATTAATGCGAGCAGAAGCTGAAGCAGATGGTAATCTCGCAATGCTTATGGTTGGTAACGTTGGGATTAATCGTGTATTAGCTAATTGTTTAGATTTTCGAAATATTAAAACAGTAGAACAAATGGTGTTTCAACACCCAGCTGGATTTGAATCTACGTTATTTTCTTATTTTTATCAAGCTGCCCGTCAAAATGAAATTAAACTCGCTAGACGATGTGTAAAAGGTGAAAAATTTTATCCAGCAACTTCCGCTTTGTGGTTTTATAATGCCGGTAGCGATGATTGTAGAGCTCAATGGTGGGGACAATGGAATACCGGAAGATATAAACTTCATTGTTTTTATTCTCCTGTTGAATCTGAAAATTGTTATTAGTCATATTTTATCTGTTTTATTCATAATATTATTGAAATTAATATGAAAGGAGTAAATTATGACTATTAATTATCAACAACCATTCACAAATCCTTATGGAGTCCCTTATTATCAACCATATATGAATTCTTATCCTCCTCAACCAACAAATTCGTTTATGGAACAGTCATATATTGAAAATATTTTGCGTTTAAATAAAGGTAAAACTGCAACTGTTTATATGAATTTTGAAGGAAGTCAATGGGGTTCTAAGATTTTCAAGGGGGAACTTGTCGCTGCAGGGAAGGACCATTTAATCATTAAAGATAATCAAACAGGTATTAATTACTTACTTTTAAGTATTTATTTATCTTATGTTTCTTTTGATGAGAATATTGAATATGATTATCCGTTTGGAAATTAATTGTTTTTTGTGATTAAATTGCTAGTTTTTAACATCCTTATTACTTTTTTACCAATTATTCCAACAAAAATTCCCATTATTGCGCTTATTGGCAATACTATTGGTAAATATATTAAATAAGTTTCTATTTGGTTAATTCCATAGATTAAAAAAGCAATTAACACTTGACATATTGTATGAGTGATAGATCCTACTAAACTAATCAATATAAGATATTTATCTTCTTTTAATGTTTTGTAAAGTAAAAACATTATTAAAAAACTCACAATTGTCCCTGCATAACCAATCATAAAACCAGTTACACCTGCATATATTAAAGCTACTAAAATTGATTTTAATGTTACAGCAACTAATCCATCTTTTATTTTGTAGAAATATATATATATTAATGTAACAATATTTGCTAAGCCTAATTTAAACGAGGGGATTGCGACTTTGATTGCAGCAAAAATACTTTGTGAAATAATATTATCAATACACGAAAAGATAACGCTTGTCGCAACTAGAATTGAAATTGTAACGATGCTTTTTATTAATTTATTATATTTCATATAAATTCACCTACATTATTTTAACACATTTTCTTGATTTTTTTCTTGATTTTTGATAATATATTGTTGAGGTGATTGTTTATGTGTTTATTTTGTAAAATTATTAATAATGAAATTCCTTCATATAAAATATATGAAGATGATGATTTCTTAGCTTTTCTTGATATTTCGCAAGCTACTGTTGGGCATACTTTAATTGTTCCAAAAAAGCATTGTGCAAATGTTTTTTGTCTTGATGATGAAATTGCTCAAAAAATTTTTGTTGTTGTTAAAAAGGTATCTTTAATTTTAAAAGAAAAACTAGGAATTTCCGATATTAATATCATTAACAACAGTGGTTCTTTGGCTGGTCAAACTATTGATCATTTTCATATTCATTTGATTCCACGATATTCTAATGATGATTTTGTTATTACACAAGTCGATCATTCACCAAGTAGTTTAGAATTGTCTGCATTATGTGACAAAATAACAAAATAAATCAAAACGGAGACTCTATAAATATTATAGAGTCTTTTAGTTTAGTTTTTACGGATATAATCAACACCCATATATGGTTTTAAAGCTTCAGGAATTTTAATACTTCCATCTTCTTGTTGATAATTTTCAATTACAGCAATGACCGTTCTTCCTACTGCAAGACCTGAGCCGTTTAATGTGTGAACATATTCAGTTTTACTATCTTTTGTTCTTCTAAAACGGATATTCGCACGTCTTGCTTGATAATCTTCTGCATTACTTATTGAACCAATTTCACGATATGTGTTTTGTCCTGGTAACCAAACTTCTATATCATAAGTTTTTGCCATGCCAAATCCCATATCACCTGTGCATAATTCAACAACACGATAAGGGATATCTAGTTTTTGTAATACATATTCTGAATCTCTTACCATTTTTTCTAATTCATCATATGAATCTTCTGGTCTTGTAAATTTAATTAATTCTACTTTGTTAAATTGATGTTGTCTTAAAATTCCTTTAGTGTCTCGTCCTGCACTTCCTGCTTCTGCTCTAAAAGCTGTTGTAAAAGACGCAAATTTTAAAGGTAATACATCATTATCTATGATTTCATCACGATACATGTTGATTGTTGGAACTTCTGCGGTTGGATTTAAAAACCAATCTTCATCTGCACTTGCGCAAACACGATACGCATCTTCTTCAAATTTTGGGAATTGTCCTGTTCCAATCATTGATGCTCTATTAACGATATATGGTGGCATTACTTCTTTATAATCTTTTTCAACGGTATGTAAATCCATCATAAATGCAATTAATGCTCTTTCAAGTCTTGCGCCTAAGCCTTTATAAATAACAAATCGTGATCCTGTTACTTTCGCAGCTCTATCAAAATCAAAGATTCCAAGATTTGTACCTAATTCACTATGATCTTTTGGTGTAAAATTAAATTTAGTTGGCTCTTTGAAAAATCTCATGACTCTGTTTTCAGTTTCATCTTTACCAACTTTTACATCCAAACTTACCATATTAGGGGTAATAAGCATTTGATAATGAATCTTTTCTTCTAGTTCTTTCAATCTTTCTTCATCTTTTTTAATTCTTTCGCCAATATTTGCAACGCTATTTAATACTTCTGTTGCGTCTAATTTTTGACGTTTTAATTCGCCAATTTGTTTGCTTTTTGCATTTCTTTCACTTTTTAAAGTTTCTACTTCGTAAAGCAATTTTCTTCTTTCTTCATCCATCGCTTTTACATCGCGAAGATAACTAAAATCTTTCCCTCTTGTGTTTAGTCTTCTAATAACTTCTTCACAATTTTCTCTAATTAATTTAATATCTAACATGTTTTCCTCCTAAAAATAAAAGTCCCTGTAAATTAATACAGGGACGATTTTTTTAAATCGCGGTACCACCCGGCTTAGAGTTTCCTCTCACTTTAGAATTTTTAACGGTTTTCAACCGGGATACCTTTTATATCCGCCTCAATGGTAGATTCACTATTTGCATATTGTTAATTTTCACCACCCATTAACTCTCTAAAAATATTCAATATAGTTACTATTCCACATCATTGGCTTTAATTTACTTAATTAGTATAATCTCTTTTTTTTTAATTGTCAAGTCTTTTTATCTATTTTTACCTTATTTTTACTCTTCTTCATTATCCATATCGTCATCTGAATCTAAATCTGTGAATTCTTGATCAAAAGAATTATCCATGCTTTCGAGTAATTCTTTTACGTCACTATCATCTTGTTCATCGATAACTTCTTCTTCTGTTTCATCAGCTCTTGGAACAATTGCGATTGATGCAACTTGTTGATTATCAGAAAGTCTAATAATTCTAACTCCTTGTGTGTCTCTACCGAAACAAGATATTTGGTCAAGATGAGTTCTTATAATCATTCCTCCATCAGTAATAACCATTAAATCATCTTCGTCTGTTGCATTTATTAAGCCTACTGGATTACCTACTTTTTCGTTGATGTTCATAAATTTAACGCCTTTTCCGTTTCTTCCTTTAACTTTAAAATCATCCGCGCTAGTACGTTTTCCATATCCTTTATCGGTAATTATCATTATTTGGTCATTTTCTGAGTTAACTACAGCTAACCCTATCGCCATTTCGCCATCTGCAATTTTTATTCCTTTTACACCTGTTGCGGATCTGTTTGTTGGTCTAACAGTACTCTCTTCAAAACGCGCTGCTTTACCATTAGATGCGCCAAAAATAATGTCTTTTGTACCATCTGTTAATTTAACTTCAAACAATTCATCGCCTTCGTTAAGATTAATTGCTCTAATTCCGGTGCTTCTTATGTTCTTATATTGAACAAGTTCTGTTTTCTTAATTACACCTTTTCTAGTTGCAAATAATAAATATCCTGGTTCTTCTAATGATTTGACATTTATTACAGCCGCAAGTCGTTCACCTTCATCAAATTTTAATAAATTAACTAATGGTAATCCTTTTGCGGTTCGATTAGATTGTGGAATTTGGAATGCTTTTAAAGCATATACTTTTCCAAAATTTGAGAAGAATAACAAATTATCATGAGTTGATGTATAAATTACTCTTTCGATAAAGTCTTCTTCTTGCATTTTTGCTCCTGTAATTCCTTTTCCACCACGTCTTTGTACGCGGTATGTGTCAACTGTCATTCGTTTGATGTAACCTCTATTTGTCATTGTGATGATTACATCTTCGATTGGGATTAAATCTTCATCCGCAACTTCTAAATCTTCAGTTAAATCTATTTCTGATTTACGTTCATCACCGAATTTCTTTTGAATTTCAGTTAATTCATCTTTTATTACTTGCATTTTCTTGTTATGATCTGCAAGAATGCCTTCTAAATATTCAACTATTCTTTCTAATTCTTTTTCTTCTTGCGTAAGTTTTTCAATTTCTAAGCCTGTTAAACGGCGCAATCTCATATCAAGAATAGCTTTAGCTTGAATTTCACTTAAATTGAATGTTTTAATTAATCCTTGTAAAGCTTCATCGTCTGTTTTTGCTTCTTTAATTATTTTAACCACTTCATCAATGTCGGCTAATGCAATTAATAGTCCTTGCACAATATGAAGCCTTGCTTTATTTTTGTTTAAATCAAATTCTGTTCTTCGTGTTATAACTTCTATTTGATGTTCTACATAGCATTCTAAGATTTGCTTTAAATTTAGTGTTTTTGGTTGCCCTTTATCAAGAGCAATCATATTAATGCTATATGTAGTTTGTAATTGTGTAAATTTGTATAAATTGTTTAAAATTACACCGCTATTTGCATCTCTTCTTAACTCAATTATGATTCGCATTCCTTTTCTACTTGATTCATCACGTAAATCAGTAATGCCTTCAATTGTTTTTTCTTTTGCAAGGTCCGCAATACGTTCAATTAATTTTGTTTTGTTTACTTGATAAGGAATTTCTGTAATAACAATTTCTTTTTTATTATTTGATAAATTAACAATTTTTGTTTTTGCTCTAATTGTTATTGTTCCAACACCAGTTGTATATGCTTGTTTTACGCTTGTTAATCCCATTATTTTTCCGCCAGTTGGAAAATCTGGGGCGGTAATATATTCCATTAATCCTTCAATTGTTATATCTGGATTATCAATTAAAGCTAATGTTCCATTTATTACTTCTGTTAAATTATGAGGTGGAATATTTGTAGCCATCCCAACCGCAATACCTGTTGCACCATTAACAAGTAAGTTCGGAAATCTTGCTGGTAAAACAACCGGTTCTCTTTCACTGCCATCATAGTTATCTTGAAAATCGACAGTATTTTTATTGATATCTCGTAATAGTTCAGATGTTATTTTGGACATTCTTGCTTCAGTATAACGCATTGCTGCTGCACCATCGCCATCGACTGAGCCAAAGTTTCCGTGTCCATCTACAAGAGGGTATCGATAACTAAAATCTTGAGCCATTCTTACCATTGCTTCATAAATAGCAGTATCACCATGTGGGTGATATTTACCCATACAGTCACCGACAATACGAGCGGATTTTTTATGTTGCTTGTCACTAAAAACGCCAAGTTCTCCCATTGTATGTAAAATACGTCTGTGTACAGGTTTCATTCCGTCTCTAACATCTGGCAAGGCTCTTGCTACAATTACACTCATCGCATAACTTAAAAATGATTTTTCCATTTCATCAGATAGATTTACATCTACAACATAATCATGCTGTTCTTCTAATAACTGATTGTCTATTTTATCGTTTGGATCATCTTGATTATCAACAGATTCTGTTTCTTCTTGATTTTCTTCGTCAAGATTTTCTTCATCAATAATATCTTTTTCATCATTCATTTACTTTCACCTCCTAAATGTCAAGATTTTCTACATAAACTGCATTTTTCTCAATAAAGTCTCTTCTTGGTTCTACTTCTTCTCCCATTAAAACATTGAACACTTCATCTGCACGTTTTGCGTCATCAAGTGTTACTTTAAGTAAAGTTCTATTTTTTGGATCCATCGTTGTTTCCCATAGTTGTTCTGCATTCATTTCTCCTAGTCCTTTATAACGTTGAATGTTTACTTTTCCAGGGAAGGTTGTTAATTTTTCATTTAGTTCTTCATCCGAATACGCGTATTCTACCCTCTTATTTTGCACAATTTTGAACAATGGTGGTTGAGCTATATAAACATAGCCACTCTCTATTAAAGGTCGCATATAGCGATAAAAGAAGGTTAATAATAAAGTTCTGATATGAGCTCCATCGACGTCGGCATCGGTCATTATTACAACTTTATGATATCTAGCATTTTCAATATTGAATTCTGATTTAATTCCTGTTCCAATTGCTTGTATAATTGATCTAATTTCTTTATTTCCCATTATTTTGTCACTTGATGCTTTTTCAACATTTAGCACTTTACCTCTAAGTGGTAAAATGGCTTGGTAATAACTTTCTCGACCTTGTTTTGCAGAGCCTCCGGCAGAATCTCCTTCGACGATGTACATTTCCGCAAGCGCAGGATCTTTTGTTCGGCAATCCGCAAGTTTTGATGCAAATCCTAAAGAATCAAGCGGACTTTTTCTTCTGGTTGCTTCTCTTGCTTTTTTAGCCGCAATTCTCGCTCTTAAAGCAATAACTGATTTTTCAACAATTGTTCTTGCGGTTGTAGGGTTTTCAAGCAAATAAGCTTCTAATTTATCACTCATTGCTTGCGATACAATTCTCCTAACCTCTGTGTTTCCGAGTTTTGTTTTTGTTTGTCCTTCGAATTGAGGTTCGCTAATCTTACATGAAACTATCGCTGTTAAGCCTTCGCGAACATCTTCGCCTGTTAAACTTTCGTCTTTTTTAAAGATGTTTGCGTTTTTTCCATAGTTATTTAAAATTCTAGTTAAACTATTTCTAAAGCCTTCTTCATGAGTTCCACCTTCGATTGTATTAATATTATTAGTAAAAGAATATAAAACACTACTATATTCTTCTGTATATTGGAATCCAATCTCAATAAGTACATCTTCTACTGTTTCTTCTACCATAATTACGTCATTATGCAAAGTTCTTTTGTTTCGATTCAAATATTCTACGTATTCTCTAATTCCGCCTTCGTAATGGTATCTTTCTGATTTAGGATTTTCTGGATTTCTACTATCGGTTATTGTTATTATTAGGCCTTTATTTAAAAAAGCTAATTGTTGAATTCTACTTCGAAGTGTTTCGTAATCATAAGTGGTCGTTTCTTTAAATATTTCAGGATCAGCTTTGAAAATAACTGTTGTTCCAGTTCCGACTGAGTCACCGATTACGGTTAATTGAGTATCTCTTTTTCCTCTTGAAAAACGTTGATGGAATCTTTTTCCGCCTCGATTTACATAAACTTCTAACCATTCACTTAAAGCATTTACAACTGACGCACCTACACCATGTAATCCACCAGAAACTTTATAATTTGAATTATCAAATTTTCCACCAGCATGTAAAACAGTAAATATCGTTTCCGTTGCGGAAACTTTTGTTTTTGGGTGAATATCTGTTGGCATTCCTCGCCCATTATCCACAACCTTTATCAAGTTATCCCCAAAAATCTCCACATCAATTTGAGTACAATAGCCTGCTAAAGCTTCGTCAATTGAGTTATCCACAATTTCCCAAACCAAATGATGTAGTCCTCTTGGACCGGTTGAACCTATGTACATTCCAGGTCTTTTCCGTACAGCTTCCAATCCCTCTAATACTTGGATATTCTCAGAAGTATAACTATTATTTATATTTTCATTCATAGCTTTCTTCTCCTTTCGTAATTTCTATTATTTGCGCATTATTGACCACTTCTTCATTAAGTTGTTTTAATGATGTAGTCGATATAAATAATTGACAATTTTTGTCTATTGCATTAAAAATCGCATTCTGCCTTTTCGAATCTAAATCACTAAAAGCATCATCTAAAAGCAGAAGTGGGTACTCACCTTTCTTTTCTTTTATAAGTTCTAATATCGCAATTTTCAAACTTAAAATAAAACTTTTTTGTTGACCTTGTGAACAAAAGTGAGCAATGTTTTTCCCGTTTATCAAGAACTCAAAATCATCTTTATGAACGCCTTTTGTTGTCGTTTTACATTCAACATCGTTTATCATAGAATCAAAAATATCTTCATGTACATTTTTTAAATTTGGCAAATACATTATTGATGCACTTTCGTCATCTGAAAATTTTTTATGTATTGCGTAAATTTTATTATTTATTCTTTCAGTTTCTTCATTTCTTTTTTTTATAATAAACTCGCTTAGTTTTTCTATTTTTTCATTAAACATTTTCAGCAAAACGTAATTGTTATTCAAGTTTGAAAAATTATCCATTTTTAACAATGCATTCTTTTCTTTTATAACTTTTTTATATTCAATTAATTTTTCAAAATATTGATCTGATATTTGGCAAATATAAGAATCAATTAAGTTTCTTCTATTTTGAGATGCAACAGCATATTTTAAAGAATCCAAGGGTTGAAAATAAATAACATTCAATTCTTTAGAATAGTCACTTATTTTTTTAGAAACAATTCCGTCAATTTTCGCTTTTTTTATTCCGTTAGAATAAGAAACAAACAATTCTTTCTCACTTTTTTTTGATAAAATCGTTCCAGAAACAGTCAAAAACGACTCACCTATCTTAATACTTTCACTAAGTTCGCTATTCTTTGGTGTTTTCGTGCTGCTTAGCACGCAAATTCCTTCCAAAATTGTTGTTTTTCCTGATGCATTTTCGCCAATAAAAATGATTTTGTTTTTAAAAAAATCTACTGTTTTTTCTTCGAATTTTCGATATTTTTTTAATACAATTTTTTTTAAAAACATTTTATTCTTTTTCTAAACAATATTTTAGTCCGTTTATGTCAATTTCATCTTCAAAAAACAGCTTTTTACCCCGTCTGTTTTCAGGGATTCGGTTTACTTTTACATCGTTTTCAATTAAGAAATTTTTTGCTTCTCCCCCGTTAGAAATCGCACCTATAAGCTTCAAAAATTGGCCTAAATTTATGCTTTCTGTATGAATTAAAATTTTTTTCATTTTGCACCTCTTTTTTACTATATAATTATACCATATTTTGTTTTTTTTTGCCACAAATTTGTTTAGTTTTTTTTGATTGCTTTTTTGTTAAAAAAACAGTTTTTTCAAGCTTAAATTTTGCACTTTTGAGTGCTTTTAAATTTAACCGATTTTTTCCTACAAAAAAATTGACGTTTTTGCTGTTTCGTTTGCGTTTTAACAGACTTTTTACGTATTTACGTATATTCCTTATATTTATATATAGTAAAAACGTACTATTTTTTTGACATCTTTTTTTATCTTTGTTTTTTTATCAAAAAC
>CAYVQA010000008.1:0-14039 GCA_964453965.1 uncultured Staphylococcaceae bacterium | reverse complement strand
GTTCAAAAATCGATTTTACCCCTAGGGGGACGAATAAGTTTTAACCTTTTTTTGAAAAAATTAAAATTTGCCAATTTTTTAGGGTTTTATTTAAAATCAATTAAACTTTTTGAAAACTTTTTTTATTTTTTTTTAAACATTTGAATTTTTTAATTAAAAAAATGATTTTATAATAAAACACTTCGATACATTTTTATGTATAGATGTATAAAAGTAATTGAATATTTAAGGGCAAATTACTTGAATAAAAAAATTTTTTGAATATAATATGAGTATGAACCAATAAGGAGGTATTAAAAATGGTTAATAAAAGAAGCAATCCCTTTGAAAGAAAAAGAATTGAAGAAGAACAACCTGTTCAAAATAATGTTTTAAACACTGTTAGCGAGGATGAAAAAGATGAAGAAGTAGAATTGCAGCAAAATACAGTCCAACAACAACAAAATCAACAAGTTCAAAGCAACCAGCAATATCAACAACCTCAGTATTTTCAACAACAACAAAATCAATATTATAACAACTATCAACAACCTCAATATTCTCAACAACAAGTTTATTCAGAAGTCAGATATTCACAAACAAGAAGGCTTCCTGATAATAACAAAGTTAAATACACTGCAACGATGGATCAAAGTTTAAGAACAGATATTAAAATCGCATGTGCAACAAGAGGACTTATGTTCTCGCAATTCGTAGAAGACGCTTGTAGAGAGAAATTAGCTCGTGAAGGAGGCAAACGTTAGTTATGGCAATCATTTCAACATTTTGTAAAAAAGGCGGAGTAGGTAAAACTACCTTTATTGGTTATCTTGCTCATTATCATGCAATGCAAGGTAAAACAGTTTTATTAATAAGTATCGATGACCAGAATTCTGTATTTAAACTTTTCGGTAAAGATGGTTTTATTGATGAGCGTACAGATAATTACTTTGAATACTTACTTGCAGGTCAAACACCTCGTGAAGATGTAATTTGTGAAGCAAGAGATGGTATGTATTTAATTAAAACCTTAAATACAGACACATTATCTTTGAATTTAACCCTTCATCGGTCACAAGAAAAGGTATTGAAGAATATTATTCTTGATTTTGACAATTATTTTGACTATATTTTTATCGATTTTCCACCTTCAAGCAGTCGTGTGACTGAAATTTTGCTCGATATTAGCCAAAAGATACTTTTAGTTGTCGGTCTTGACACCCTCGGTTTGGATGGTTATAAGAACACAATTCAGTATTTTGTTGATTCTGACATAGATTTGAACAAAATTTCGCACATAATCCCTAATGGATACCACCCTGTAAAGAAGGCTCCGAAAGCTTGTCTTGAATCATTAAAAAAACAAGCAAAATCTTATACTCCAAACGCAATAATTACTACTCCTATGAACGATATGGCGATTATTAAAAATTTACAAGCTGAAGGCTTTAGTATTTTCGATAATCATGACATGGGAAACAAATTTCATAACAAAAATCGCAATCGAGCTTACGAAGAACTATCAAATTTGTTTAAAAGCATCGATTTATAGTATTTTTTAGCAAAAAAAAGAGATAAAATTATAAAATTTTACCTCTTTTTTTTATGATTTATTTTATTAGTAATAAATTCTTACTGGAAGAATAACTTGAACTAATTCTGGATCGTTATCACCAATTATTGTAAATGGCTTAATTTCTCCGTTAAAATGAATAGTAATTACGTTAGAATCTAGTACTTTTATTGCTTCAATGAAGTGTTTTGCACTAAAAGCAACTTGAAATTGTGAAGCTTGATTGATAAATACCGGGTAAAGATCTTCTTCAACGTTTCCTATCTCGGTTGAGTTAGATAAAATTTTAACTGTTTTATCATCTTTGATTGTCATTCTAGTGATGTTTAAAGAGTCAGATGCAGATGATAAAAGCGATGCTCTTTCGATAGCTGCAAGCAATTCGTTTTTGTTAAATTTTACTTCCAAATCATATGGAGCAGAAACAAGTGAAGCTGTATCTGGGTAGCGTCCTTCTATTAATCTTGTCATAAAAGAAATGTTTTGATATTTTACAAGAACTTTATTTGTTGAAACATGAAGAGTAATTTCAGAATTTTTATCTTCTATAATTTTAAATAATTCATCTAATGCTTTGCTTGGAATAAGCATTTCTTGAAATTGATAATTTTCATTTAATTTTGTAACTCTTTTTGCAAGTCTAAAACTATCTGTTGCAGTTACGCTCATTGTATCATTTTTAACCTCAAATTTAACACCTGTTAAAACAAGACGTGATTCCGATAAAGATGCCGCAAACGATGTTTGCGAGATAATTTTCTTTAATAGACCACTTTCAAGTTTTATCGGTTCTGAAGTGATATTAAAATTAATTTTCGGGAAATTCATTTTATCTAGCGCATTTAAAGTAAATTGAGATCTTTCAGTCATAATTTTTATTGTTGTCTCATCGAATAAAGAAATTACAATTTCTTGATCTTCTAATTTTTTTATAATTTCTACAAAGTATTTTCCAGGAATTACGCATGAACCTGTATCTTCTATTTTAACTTTTTCAGATTCTTCTACAACAACTTGAACTGAAACCTCTTTATTGGTTGTTGTAAAAACAATTTTATCTTTTTCAACTTCGATAAAAATTCCAGTTAATATTGGCATTGGTGTTTTTGTAGATAACCCTCTATTAACAATGTTCAAAGTAGACATTAATAAACTTTGATTAATTTTAAATTTCATTTTTAGCTCCTATATTATTTAATTTATTATTTTTTTAAATTATTATTATTAGCATTGTGGAAATGTGGATAACTTTTTTCTATATAATAAGGACAGAAAGCTTTATTTTTCGAGTTTTTGACAGAGTAAATCAATATCGTTTTTTACAGACCAATCTTCCTTAATTAAAGAATTGATTTTGTTTTCCGCATTTAAAACAGTTGTATGATCTCTACCTCCAAAGAAACTTCCGACGGTTTTTAAAGGTAAGTCTAATTGAGTTCTAACAAGATACATAGCAACTTGTCTAGCCCAAGCGTATTCTTTTTTCTTAGATGTACCTGACAGTTCTTCAACGTTGATGTTGTAGTATGATGCGACAACATGTTTTACTTTTTCAACCTTTGATGAACTAGTTGGGGTAACGTTGCTTTTTTCTTTTGAAATAAGAGGTTCTAAGACTAATTTTGCAGTTTCTAAGTCGATAGGACATCTAAAAGTATCACAATAAGAAATGAGTCTACGCAAAGCTCCTTCAAGTGAACGAACATTTTCATCAAAATTTAAAGCAATGTAATCGATAACTTCGTCAGAAACTCTACTAGGAACACTGACAATAAAATCTATTTTTTTCTTTAAAATCATTTTTCGATGTTCAAAATCAGGCTTTTTTATGTCAACAAGCAATCCCCAGCTAAAACGGGATTTTAGTCTTGCCATAATATTTTCTAATTCGTTTGCAGGTCGATCCGAAGTAATGACCATTTGTTTATTTTTTTCATATAAGAATTCAAACAATTTGAAAAATTCTTCTTGAGTTCCATTTTTACCAGATAAAAATTGAATATCATCGACAAGCAAAATATCTGCATTACGATAGTAATTATAAAATGCTTCAAATTTATCAGGACTTTTTTTTGATGAAGCTCTAAAATAATCTTCTGTAAACTGTTGTGCTGTCGTGTAAATAACATTTGCATTAACGTTTTTGTCAAGAATATAATTGCCAATAGCTGTCATCAAATGTGTTTTTCCGAGTCCAACATCACCGAAAATATAAAGAGGGTTTACTACTTCATAAGGCGATTCGGCAGCTTTTAAAGCTGTAATAAATGCGTATCTATTATTTTCACCAGTAACAAAATTATCAAAAGTATATTCTGCACGGAGATTTCTACGGATAATAGTTTTAGAAATCTCAGGAGAAATAATTAAATCTTCAGCTTTTTTTTCTTCTTCGACATCGGCTGTTGTAATAAATTTAAATTGCATTTTTTCGCCGCCGCTTACTGAATTTAAAATATCGTTCATTTTTGATAAATAGAATTTTTGTAGTCTAAGCCTTACTAAAGCATCAGAAACGACTAAATAAATGCTATTATTTTCAACTTTATATACTTCAGTGATAGGTTCAATTGTTTGTAGAAATTGAACTGATTCGATTACGGATTTTAGTTTTTCTTTTGTGGTGTTCCATATTGATAATCCTTTTTCCATAAAAATCTCCTTTATCTTATTATATGATACCATAAAATTAAAAAAAATAAAACAATTAAGAACTTTAATTTTTAATAAAAAAAGTTATCCACAAAAAATGTGGATAACTCTGTGGATAACTTTTCGATTTTTATTAACAAAAGTATAACATTGTGGATATGTGGATAACTTTTACGCTTTTTTACTTGATATTGAATTCTTATAACTTGCAAAAAAATATAAAAATTAGTATAATATTAGAAGAGAGGTGCGAAATGAAAAATTTATTAAACGCAAATAAGAAAACAAAAGTTATATTTCTTGTTGGCTTGGTTTTAATCTTGCTAGCAATAACAATAATAATTAATTTAATAGTAGTAAATACTTCTAAAACAACCGGATTTGAAAAATATGGAAAAACATCTTTTGATGATATTGTAACTTTATCAGTATCAATGTATGAAAATCGCGATTCTAGTAAAACAAAAGATAATCAATCAAATGATTTTGAAACTTCTAAGTATAATTTTGGCGTTTTTGTTACAAAGCCTGATCTAACAGGATATAAAACTAAAATTAAATATATGAGATGTCACTTAACAGTAGAAACAATAAATAATAAATTAGTCTATGAAGACAGCGAAAAAGGTTCTATTTCAACTTCTTCTACAACAACTGCGATATCTGAATCAAGCAAATACACATCTTTTTCTTTTTCAAATGTTTTAAAAAAGACTAGCCAAAATGCTTCAACGTCGGTAGAAAATGTCGATGAAACACCAAAAAAAGTTTATGTAAGATTATATTATATAGCAGAAGTACGTAATACTCAAAGTAATGAAAGTACCAAAAAAGAAAGAACAATAGATTATCAAGCATCAATTACAAGTAATACAAATCTTAAAAAAGCAAATACAATTAGAGAAGTAGTATTAGAAGAAAATTTGTCTTCTGGAAATATCAAAAATACAGGAAAAGAAGTATTTGATTTAAATGTTAGTTATACTAAAGCACCAACAATATCAACTGATCGCGTTCAATATAATGATAAATTTGTTTTTCAATTAAAAGCTAATAAAGCTAATTTAGGAACTTCGAAAGTAAAAAATATGAGTTTTGAAATGTTCGGCCTATTAAAAAATGATGAACAAGATTTTGATGAAAAATTTGCAAATGCTGTTTATTTAGGATGTTTTTATGGTGCACTTCCAACCGCAAGCGATTTAAGTAAAATAACAAATGAAATTGATTCAATATATGAATTGAATGAAATCAGGGTTTATGTAAACATTTCTTTAAATAATAATAAATCATATAAAACAAGTTTTACAATAACAACTGATAGATTAGGTTTTTTTCCTGAAGAATAAAAAAATCAATAAAAATAAATAAAAAAAGAAGTCCTAAAAACAAGACTTCTTTTTTATTATCAAAAAAATAAGAGTAATTATTTGACAAAATTCAAGAAATATAGTATAATACCATAGCATAAGTTTAAAGGAGGTAAAATCATATGAAAAGAACATACCAACCTAACAAACGTAAACACAGTAAAACGCATGGATTCCGTGCACGTATGGCTACGGTAGGTGGAAGAAAAGTACTTGCTCGTAGACGTGCTAAAGGTCGTCAAGTACTATCTGCTTAGTTTTATAAATAAAATCTTGGACCACTTCTTGTCAAAAATACAAGGGGTGGTTTATTTTATTTATAATATTATTTAAAATGTAAGGAAAACATATGGAAAAACAATATCGCTTAAAGAAAAACGAAGAAATTGCGGCAGTTGTTAGAAAAAGACAAAAAGCATATTCAACTTATTTTACAGGTTACTTTCAATTAAATGACAAAATACAAATAGCATTTTCTGTTTCAAAGAAATATGGTAATGCGGTAAAAAGGAACAAAATTAAGCGAATAATGAGAGAAATATGCCGACCCTATCTAATTAATATGCCCTGTGTTAAAATGGTTATAGTGGTAAAAAAAGAGGCTCAAAATCAAAAATTTGAGCAATTAAAAAAAGATTTAGAAAGAATGATAAATATAATTTGTCAAAAGGTGAAAAATGAAAAAAGCAAAAAACATTACTAATTGGTTAATTTGCATGACACTGCTTTTTCTACTTGTAGGTTGTGGCTGTAGCTGCAATAAAGTTAAATATCGTTCTTATGATGCAGTTGAGAAAAGTTTAAACGAAGTTTTTAGTCAAGACGAAACTGATTCAGGTATCGATGCTAGAACTAAAAAATTCAAAGAACTGTTAAAAGCAGATGCTTTAAATTTGTTTGATAATTATCGAACAAAATACATAGATGCAGCTAAATTAAGCGAAACAGATAAAACTGCGATTAGATTGATAAGAGATAATTTAGAAACGCAAATTAATGAATTAAGTTCGGAAAGTTTAAATACTTACCAAGAAGGAATAAAAACAAAATTTGATTCCGCAATATTAGATTTGATTGGAACAAATACAGTTAACAAAAATCCTATTACAGAAAACGATGAAAACATTTCGAATGATGACTATCAAAAACAATTAGATGAAAGATTACAAAATGCAACTCTTCTTCTATTCTTAGTTGAAAAAGCTCAAGAAGAAGTTACATTAATGGTTTCTGATAAAGACTATAAAGATTATCAAATAATTTTATTTAATGAAGATAGAGAAAACGCAAATAATGCATTATCAGAAATAAACACTGTTATTAAAGAAAGTGATTTAACTGAAAAATCATACGATCAAGTTTTACTTGAAAAATCGAAAAAAGTATATGAAATAATGCAAACTCTTGCAACAGAAATACAAACACATGTTTCACAACCCGAACCGATTAGATTTCAATTAAAAAATTTTGGTCAATTTTTCTCAAATTTCTTTGATAATTTCTTAGTATATCCAATAGGTTTAATAATTTTATTCTTCTCAAAAATATTTGGTGGAAATTATATTGTTGGATTAGTTATCGGAACTTTAATAGTAAGAACAATCGGATGGCCGATTTATGCAAAAACAAACGATATGAGTTTGAAAATGAAATTAATGGAACCTGAACAAGCGAAAATACAAAAGAAATATGAACGTAGAAAAGATCCAGAGTCACAGCGAATGATGCAAATGGAAATGGCGAGATTATACAAAAAGTATAAAATTGGTTTTGGAGGATGTTTATTACCATTTTTACAATTTCCAATTTTTATGGCTGTATTTAGAGCAGTTTCAAGATTTCCTTATACAAATGGTCTTGCAGGATCTGCAAACTGGGCAGGACAAGTAAAATCTGTATTCTTAGGAATTGACTTATTTAAAGATCGAACTGCAAGTACTCGCCAGTTAATCGGAATTATTATTTTGTGTGTATTAGTTGTTGGAACCCAATTATTAAGTCAAATAATAAGCGAAAAGAGAATGAAAAAACAACAAGAAAAAGCACAAGAAGATATTCCAGCATATAGACGCCAAGCAGCTGCTCAAGGAAATCAAATGCAATCTTCGATGAAAGTAATGATGTATATGATGATTGCGATGATGGCTGTATTTGTATTTACTAGTGAAGCAGCATTAGGAGTATATTGGTTAATAGGTAACTTATATGCAATTGCGCAAACTGGAATAGGTACTAAGACAAGTGAAAAACGTTTAGAAAAATTAAGAGAAAAACATTCAAAATAAGAGGTTATTACATGAAAGAAAAAAGATATTATGGAAAATCTTTACAAGAAGTAGAAACTCTTGCGGTTAAAGATTTGGGTGTAGCAAAAGATGATATGTATTTCGATGTTATAAATGATGATACAGTAGAAACTACCGAAATAAATGTTATAGTTGACGCGAATCCGGTAAAGAAAGGTAAAGATTTCTTAGAACAATTTTTAAAAAATGCTGGAATTAGTGGATATGTAGAAAGAAAAATGCGAGACAATGTAGTTGAATTTTCAATTACAACAAACGATTCAAATGCAATTTTAATTGGTAAAGGAGCTCAAACATTATCAAGTTTACAAAACATAACATCAATGATTGTTAATCAATATTTCGATCATGAAACTGAAAATGGTTTAATTGTAAAAGTAGATGTTGGTGATTATCGTAAAAAAAGAGATGAAAATCTAGAAAAAATGGCAACAAGAATTGCAAAACAAGTTGCACAAACAAAAATACCAGTAAAATTAAATTATATGAATTCGTATGAAAGAAAAGTTATTCACAACAAATTATCAAATTGGCGTGACGTAACAACTCATTCTGAAGGCGAAGAACCACAAAGATATTTAATTATCGAACCTAAAAAATAAAATAAAGCGGTAGTAGAAAAAACTATTACCGCTTTTAAAACTCTAAAAAAATAAAAAAAGACGAAGAAAAGTCTTCATCTTTTTTTTGAAAAAGAAACGAGAATTGAATAAAATAAAAATTAAGGATTTTGTCGCTCGTTGTAAAAAGTAAGGAGTAGATTTACAACGAACATAAGTATTATAGCACAAAAGATACATAATGCAAAGACAAATGTATTTGAAAATGCTTACAATTTTTTTAATATGTAAAATATTAGATAAAAGATAAAAAATTTGTTATAATTAGTTAAGAAAAAAGAGGTGGATTTATGAAAAACCTATTTGATGATACAATTGTAGGCGTTGCGACGACAGTCAATAATGGTGCAGTTTCAATCATAAGATTAAGTGGCATCGATGCAATATCGTTTGTAAATAATATTTTTAAAGGAAAAGACTTAACAAAAGTTCAAAGTCATACAATTAATTATGGTCATATAATTAATAAAGAAAATAATGAAACAATTGATGAAGTTTTAGTAAGTGTTTTTTTAAGTCCTAAAAGTTACACAACTGAAGATGTTGTAGAAATAAATTGTCACGGTGGAATTTTTGTCACTAATCAAGTGTTAGAACAAGTCATTTTACAAGGCGCAAGACTTGCAGAACCAGGTGAGTTTACAAAAAGAGCGTATTTAAATGGTCGAATCGATTTAACAAAAGCTGAGGCTGTTATGGATGTAATCGCAAGCGATAGCGTAAATTCTTTAAAAATGGCAAATAGTGGTTTAAGAGGAGACATTAAAGAATTAATTGATAAATTAAAAGAAGAAGTTTTAAATATAATTGCGATTATAAATGTCAATATCGATTATCCTGAATATGATGATGTAGAACAGCTAACAAATGAAAAAATTCTTCCAAAAATTAAAAATATTGAAAGCGAAATTAAAGAAATATTAGAAAAATCTAAATCGGCTACTTTTGTAAAAAAAGGCATAAATACTGTAATAGTTGGAAAACCTAATGTCGGAAAAAGCAGTTTGCTTAATTTATTATTAAACGAAAATAAAGCGATTGTTACAAATATACCTGGAACAACAAGAGATATTGTCGAAGGACAAGTGAATATGTCGGGCCTTGTTTTAAATTTAATTGATACAGCAGGAATTAGAGAAACAAATGATATAATTGAAAAAATAGGAGTTGAAAAGTCAATCAACAAATTAGATGAAGCTGATTTGATTTTATTTGTTTTTGATGGATCAAATAAATTAGATGAGTATGACAAAAAATTAATGGAATTATTAAAAAATAAAAAATATTTAAAAATTATTAACAAAACAGATTTGAAACAAGAAATTGAAGAAGAAGTTACAAAAGACGCCATACAAATTACAACTTTTGATAAGCAAACAATTAAATTGATTGAAGATAAAATTACAAAATTTTTGAAAATTGAAAATATATCAAAAAATCTTAATGGGTTAATTACAAATAGTAGGCAAATTGGCAAACTAAATGAAGCATTTGAAAATATTCAAGAAGCAATTCAAACAATAAAAGATAATCCATATATTGATTTTGTCGAATTGCCGCTTACAAAAGCATGGAAAAATCTTCAAGAAATAACAGGCGAAGTAACGGATGAAGATTTGTTAAACGAACTATTTTCAAAATTTTGTTTAGGAAAATAAACAAATATTTTGACAAATTGGACTAGATAAGATATAATAATCACAAATAAAATAAAAGACAATGAATAGGACGAGTAAAAAGAAAAATTGCTAATAGTGAACTGGAGATAGTGGAAAACCAGTAACAAACCTTTTGAAAGAACACCTATTGGTCACTAGAAGAAATAATAACAAATGTTATTAAATTAGAACTAGTCGTAAGAAGGCGATAACTTCATAAATGAGTTGTAGTAATTAATATTACTAAACTAAGGTGGCACCGCTAGTTACATAGTCCTTAGAGAAATCTAAGGGCTTTTTTTAGGAGGAAAAAATGAAAATAAAACAATTATTTAAGGAAAATGAAAAATTTGAAAGTATAGAAGTAAAAGTAAATGGATGGGTAAGAACCAATCGTGCGCAAAGTCAATTTGGCTTTTTAAATATCAATGACGGAAGTTATTTTGAAAATTTACAAGTAGTTTATGATACAAAATTAGAAAACTTTTCGGAAATTTCAAAATACAGAGTAGGTTCAAGTGTCGAAGTAAATGGAAAAGTGGTTCTTACACCAAACGCAAAACAACCACTAGAAATTCATGCGACAAGTGTAAAATTATTAGGAGATTGTCCTGAAGACTATCCAATCCAACCAAAACGTCACACAAGAGAATTTTTAAGAGAGAATGCACATTTACGTAGTAGGACAAATTTGTTTTCAGCAGTATTTAGAATAAGAAGTACAGCCGCAATGGCAATTCACACATATTTTCAAGATCGAGGCTATGTGTATGTTCATACACCACTTATTACTTGTGCCGATTGTGAAGGCTCAGATCAAATGTTCAAAATAACAACATTAGATATGAACAATTTACCACTTACAGATGATAAAAAAATCGATTATTCAAAAGACTTATTTGGCAAACAATCATTTATTACAGGAAGCGGACAACTTCATGGTGAAACGTTTGCGATGGCATTTGGAGATATTTATACATTTGGACCAACATTTAGAACGGAAAATTCAAACACAAAAGTTCATGCAAATGAATTTTGGATGATTGAACCAGAAATGGCGTTCTGTGATTTAAAAGAATTGATGAACATTGAAGAAGAAATGCTAAAATTTGTTATTAAATATGTAATGGATAAATGTCAAGAAGAAATAAAATTTTGTGATTCGTTCGTTGAAAAAGGCTTAATAGATAAATTGAATAATGTTTTAGAAAGTAAATTTGTTAGAATAACACATAAAGAAGTAGTTGATATTTTGTTAAAAGCAAATGTTAAATGGGAATTTAAACCAAGTTATGGAGACGATATCGCAAAAGAACATGAAAAATATATCGTTGATTATTTTAAAGGCCCAGTCTTCATCACTGATTGGCCAAAAGATATCAAAGCGTATTATATGAAATTAAATGATGATAACAAAACAGTTGCGGCAGTAGATTTAATTGTTCCACAAGCTGGCGAATTAATGGGTGGAAGTCAAAGAGAAGAAGATCTAGATAAATTATTAGCACGAATGGAAGAATTAAAAATTGATAAAGAAGGAATTAATTGGTATTTAGATACGAGAAGATATGGAGGATGCGTTCATTCAGGCTTTGGCATGGGATTTGAAAGATTGATAATGTATTTAACAGGAATCGAAAATATAAGGGATGTTATACCTTTCCCAAGAACTCCTAAAAATTGTGAGTACTAGAATGAAAAAAATAATTGATTTTTTTAAACATAGTATAACATGCGAAGTGTATTTAATTGTTTCGTTAGTCTTAATAATACTAGGATCAGCTCTTCCGTTTCAAACTGTCGGAGCACAAAAAGAAAAAGCATATATTTTTGTCGAATCAAATTATAAAATAATATGCATTTTAGCAATAGTATTAATTATGTCAGCGTTAGTTTTAGCCTTCTTAGGAAAAACGAAAGTATTAAGTTGGTATATTTTCATTGTTTCATTCTTTGTGGCAGTATGTTGTTTCTTTTTATATGTTGAATCTTTGAGACACCATTACGCAGAAGGAAAAACAACTTATGCAATTGGAACATATTTATATTCAATTGGAACATTAATATTAATGGCGTTTGGAATGTATTCACTTGCAAAAGGAGTAAAAACGTTTAGAAGTTAAGAAGGGTAAAACCTTCTTTTTTTTTAACAATTAAAAAAATATTATAATCTAACCATAAAAATATTAAATATAAACATATATATGCATTTAAAGGGAAAAGAAAAATATAATAAAATTTTATCGCATAACCATACAAAAAATAAATATAAATGTATATATGCTAAAAAGAACAATAAAAAAGAACCACTTAAAAGTGGTTCATAAAATGCATTATTTAGCTGATTTTTGTTTTTTTGAAGCTTTTTTGCTTTTTTGTAAATTTTTAATATTAACTTGTTGAGCTGTTTGTTCTGGCTCAGTTTGCCAAATTAAATAGAATAAAACGCCTAAAATACCAGTAACAACAAGAGTTAAAGCTCCTTGCCATAAAAGAGTAGGCCAAACATATCCGATATAAGAATAACCTGCATTAGTGTAATCGCCACGATAACCATTATTAACAGTATCAAGTTTTTCAAAATCTTCACCGTTATAAACATTTTCAATTGTTAATGTATATAATTGACGATATTTAATTGTTGCGGAATAATCGTTATAGAGATTTAATACTGCAACAGTATATCCTTCTTTAACAGTATCATCGTTATAATAAGTAACGTTATCAGGATTTGTTGAATCTTCAGGGATTTCTACTGAACTTCCGTATATTTCATTGAATTGATCACTATAGATTTCTGATAAATCATCGAAATCATAAAATTCTGAACTTGTAGAATTAAAAAGACTAAAACGATAAACATATGGAATTTCATCATCTTCATCGCCTTTATAATTTTTTGCATCATTATCATAAACATTTGTGCTGCTAGATGCAGAAATTAGTGTTCCAGTTGTAGTTGAACCATCTGCTTGTACTTCATCTAACGCTTTTGCAAGACGATCTTTAGCCCATTCTCCAGTGCCTTTTACATAAACAAGTTGTAAAGTACCATAATTTTTTAATAATAATCCATCATTTGCTGTAGTAAATGTATCTGCAACATATTTATTCTTATATAAAATATCATAAATGTATAATGTATAAGCGATATTGATAGTTGTTTCATCATCTGATGTAGTATGAGCTGTATAAGCATATAATGATGTAGTTAATTCATCAGTTTTATATTCGCTACCAGAAACGATAGAGTCATTGATTTTTACATTTCCAGGACTGGCTTGATATTTATAAGCATCAAGTTTTACGCCTTTTTCAATTTCATCAGTGGCGTCACCCTTATCATCGAAATATTTATTTTGCGTGTATATTTCGTATTTGTTTTTGTTTGTGGTATAAATATCATTTACGCCATATGAATAACAAACTATGAATGTTGTACACACTAAAGGAAATAAGACAGCTATGATAAAAGGTATAATTTTAATTTTTTTCATTTGTACCTCCTATGTATAATTCAATATATTATACCACAACAATTATGCTTTTTCAAGTAAAATAAAAAAAATACCTATTTTTTCACAATAATATCAATTTGCTTAAAAGAAAGTGATTAAAAAAAACAAAACATCGTTTATACACAAAAATACAAAAAAATACATTTTTATTGCATAAAAATACAATTTGACGTATAATATAGAAAGAGGAGAAAAAAACATGAAAATAGAATGGATAACAAAGAAAGTAGAAATAGGCGCGATAACAATTTATAACAATAATATTACTTTAAATAAACAAGCTGCTGATTTTTTTCAAGATTCATACATGGTTGCGATAGGAATTGATGAAACATCAAGAAAACTAGTAATAAAAAGTGTTTC